>CAYZMY010000006.1:0-20113 GCA_964479605.1 uncultured Campylobacterales bacterium
ATTTCGGATCACCTCCGACAAGGTCGGCGACTGTCATCTGCTGATGCAGAAAATCACCGTGACTCTGATACATCACCTCTTGGTATTTTGGCATCGATTTATAAAATTTTGTTTTTTTGGCAGCCATGAGTTTCCTGTTCAAGTACTCTGTTTTATGCTATTCATTATATCCAAATGAACACATATTGTATCATAAAAGCATTGTACGTATTCACCGAATATCGGCGCACATACCGCTTCTATACGCATTTGCATACCTCCACCGGCCCGGAAGCATCTTTCTGAACCAGTTTTCTGTTTTTCTGAGCCAGCATATCAACAAGCAGGCCGAACAGCTTTTCGCTGGCCTGCTCCATCGCCTTGAATTTTTCTATAATTATCTGCTGGTTTTTCCGGTTCAAAGATTCATGCGCAAGAAGTATGGATTCGTTGGCGTAGCGGTGCACTTCCTCGTGCGGTTTTGCTATTTTTCCATACGCTTCCGTAGCTCCGAAACGCTCTTTTGCATCCTCGCTGTACCATCTGCCCAGGCGGCACTGGGCAGATCCGCCCAGTACATTGCCGCTTTGGCGCAGGACTTCCCTGAATGCACGGGATTTGAAGAGAATATGGTCTATCTGAATCAGAATGACCATCATAAGATCCTCTTTCTCTTTGGTTATGATACTGACTTTGTTCGACTCTTTATTGAACAGCTTCAGGGTTTCGCTGAAGTGTTCCATAATATTCATGGAGTCTTGCGCTATCTCATTCATCAGCACAGCCTGCTCTTTGATTTCGCCGCTCTCCTGCTGAAGAGTCTGAATGGATATGGCGATCTCCTGGGTCGCTTTCTGGGTGCGTTCAGCCAGTTTGCGCACCTCATCAGCGACTACTGCGAATCCTCTGCCATGCTCTCCCGCCCTCGCTGCTTCGATAGCGGCATTCAGGGCAAGCAGGTTGGTCTGTTCCGCAATCTCTTTGATCAGTGTGACTACAGTGGTAATCTCCTGCGATCTCTCATTGAGCGAATCTACCGCCGAATCGTTACCGGCTATATGTTCGCGCAGTTCATTCAGCTTAATTACGACATCGCTTACCTCTTCCATACTCTTATCTGAAAGATTTGCGGTCTGAGCTGCCTGTTCACTCGTATTTTTCAGCTCTTCGGAAGCCTGGGCAAGCTCTTCTTGAATGAAGGCGAAGCTCTCCTGCAGCTGCTTGCCGGTCTGCCCCAGCCTGCTTGTGTAGCGGTCTCTTTCAGCCCTCTCGAAGTTGCTCTGCATTGCATCTATGGCCTGATTGACAAGTTTTGACGACCTTTTGAACGAGGGGTTGAGTCCTGCAGAATTTACCCTTCTGTAAAATTTATTGTTTCCTGCATACTCTATGGCGGTATTTAGTTCACGCACAAATGTCTCTACCTGGTCCAGCAGGTTGTTCAGGTTCCAGCTTAAACGGCCTATTTCTCCTTTTTCTCTGATATGTGTAAGCCTGCTTTCAAAATTTCCTCCGAGTGCGTCTTTAAGTACACACCCTGCTCTTGTGATCTCTTTTTCGGCCTGCATCGCCAGTCGGCAAATCAGACCGCTAAGAAAAAGAATAATAACCGACAGAATAAGTAGAGGCACCTTCACACCGTAAAGAGCGAAAGATGTCGCCAAAGCGGCAATGACAGCGGCCATAAGTGCAAAATTGCAATATCTGATTTTAGAGAGAGTTGATGAATTCATCATAGCTCACTCCTTCCTTTTCCAGAATTTCATTTACCAAAGCCTTGGAAGATTGGATTCCGCCCTGCCGCTCCGATCTGACAAGCTTTTCATAGAGCGGAATGATCACCTTCTGCAGTATTGATGTATGAGGCGCCCGCCTTACTGAAAAATATCCTACGATGCTATTGTCCTCCGGGTCAAATGACGGGGTAACGGCAGCAAAAACCCAGTAGAAAGAGCCGTCTTTTGCCAGATTTTTGACATATGCGTTAACCTCTTCACCCGCCTGTATGCCGTCCCACAATATCTTAAATACAACCTTGGGCATATCCGGATGCCTGATAATATTATGGGGAGCTCCAAGAAGTTCCTCCTCACTGTAACCGCTTATCTCTATAAATCTTTCGTTGCCGTATGTGATTTTCCCCCGGGTATCGGTTTTGGATACCAGAATCTCATCATCCTCAAGAAACTTTTCCCTCTCTGTAGGCTTCGGCCTTCTCATCCCCCGCTTCTCCTTTGGCTTTTTTGAGTGGTAGCTATTTTAGAGTTTCAACTCTCTTCTTAGAAATTCTCCCGTATAGCTACCCGTCTTTTTATGATCTTTCGCGACCTCTTCAGGAGTACCTTCGGCTACGATCTGTCCGCCTTTGTCCCCTCCTTCGGGACCCATGTCTATTATATAATCGGCATTTTTGATCATATCCAGGTTGTGCTCGATCACTAGTACACTGTTACCCAAATCGGTCAAATGGTGCAGAACTTTAGTCAGACGGTCCACATCTGCGAAGTGAAGTCCGGTTGTCGGCTCATCCAGAATATAGAGAGTATTCCCGGTATCTCTGCGGCTAAGCTCTTTTGCCAGCTTGATCCGCTGTGCTTCGCCTCCGGAGAGAGTAACGGCATTCTGGCCCAGTGTTATGTAGCCGAGTCCCACATCGTGCAGAGTTTTCAGTTTTGAAAATATTTTCGGAATATGTTCGAAAAAGTGCAGCGCCTCATCTACACTCATTGCAAGTACATCTGCAATGTTTTTGCCTTTGTAGTGAATCTCCAGCGTCTGCGGATTGTAACGTTTGCCCTTGCATGAGTCGCACTTCACCATGATGTCGGGCAGAAAGTGCATCTCTATCTTTATCTCTCCCTCTCCCTGGCACTTTTCGCAGCGCCCGCCTTTGACGTTGAAGCTGAAACGGCCCGGTTTGTAGCCGCGAATCTGTGACTCTTTCGTCTTCACGAAGAGTGCCCTGATTTCGTCCATGACTCCCGTGTATGTAGCGGGGTTCGATCTGGGCGTTCGACCGATGGGACTCTGGTCGAGATAGATCACTTTATCCAGATATTCCAATCCCGTTATCTCAACACCGTCGACTTTATGCACCTTTTTAGCACGGTTTAGCATCTCTTTTGCGGTAGGCAGCAGTGTCTGCAAAATAAGAGAGCTCTTTCCGCTGCCGCTGACTCCGGTAATACAGACAAAATTTCGCAGCGGTATTTTTGCGTTCAAACCGCAAATATTGTTGATATTGACATTTTTTATCTCGAGCCACTCCTCCTGGGCCCTTCGATGGAAATATTCGATCTTTTTTCTCTCCGTCAGGTACTCCGCTGTCAGTGTATCCGATTTTTTCAGATCTTCCAGGCTTCCGGCAAAGACAACCTCCCCGCCGAAGCGTCCCGCACCAGGGCCTATATCGACGATGAAATCAGCCGCTTCTATTGTCTCTTTATCGTGCTCTACGACGATTACGCTGTTGCCTTTTTGCTGCAGAGACTTCAGGGTACGGATAAGCTTTTGGGTATCGCGCTCGTGCAGACCGATGCTGGGCTCGTCCAGAACATACATCACTCCCGTCAGGCCGCTGCCTATCTGGCTTGCGATACGAATACGCTGCGCCTCTCCCCCGCTTATGGTTCTGGCATCCCTTCCGAGCGTCAGATAGCCCAGGCCGACATCGTAGAGGAAAAAGAGCCTCTCCTGAATCTCTTTCAAAATCGGTGCGGCAATCGTCTTTTGCTGCTTCGTAAGAGCTTCAAAATTGCTCTCGTCATGAAAAAAGGAGTAGCACTCCTCTATCGGCATATCTATAATCTCGGCTATCGTTTTGCCTCCGACCTTCACGGCGAGAGATTCCGGCTTCAGCCTGTGGCCTCCGCAGGTGTCGCACACCTTTTCGGTCATATACTCTCCGAACTCCTTCTCGTCTTTGAGCATATCGTAGGAGATCTTCACTACACCGGGCCAGACACGCTCGAGACGGTGCCTTTTCCATGTAAACTTTATCTTGTCGGGAGTTCCGTAGAGGATCTGCTTCTGCTGGAACGGTTCAAGCTCCTCGTACGGTTTGTCTATATCTATGCCCGAACTTTCGCAAAATGCTTTCAAAAATCCGAAGTAGTAACCCCTGTTGAAGCCGTACATAGTTTTGATCGCTCCCTGCGAAATGCTCTGATGCGGATCTATGACACGGCTCAGATCGAGCGTATAGCGCATTCCCAGACCGTCGCAGGTCGGGCAGGCGCCTTTTGGAGAGTTGAACGAAAAGCTCAGCGGCTCCAGCGGGTCGAAACTCACCTTGCAGTGGAAGCAGGCCAGGTGCTCACTGTGGTGGATCAGCGGCTGCGTATTCATCTCTTCGTGGTTGAGTACCTCTATCTCGACCTCTCCGTAACTCTCGGCAAGCGCCTTTTCGATATCCTGCGCTATCCGCTCGCGGCTCCCCTCTTTTACCGCGACACGGTCTATGACCGCTTTGATTGTATGTTTCTTGGTCTTTGAGAGCTCGATATCCTCATCAAGCCGTACCGTTACGCCGTCTATATGCGCACGCACATACCCCTTGTGGCGCAGCGACTCCAGCAGGTCGGCGAAGCTACCCTTCTTCTCCCGTACCAGCGGGGCCATGATTACCAGCTTCGCGCCTTCGGGCAGCTTCTGCACCTGCTCTATTATGTCGCTTGCGCTCATCTGTGATACCGGACGGCCGCAGAGGTGGCAGTACTGCCTGCCTACTCTGGCGAAAAGAAGCCGCAGATAGTCGTATATTTCGGTTATGGTTCCCACTGTCGAGCGCGGATTTTTCGAAGTGGTCTTCTGATCTATCGCGATTGCGGGGGTGAGCCCCTCTATCTTGTCCACATCCGGCTTTCCCACGCGGTCGAGAAACTGCCTGGCATAGGATGAGAGCGACTCTATATAGCGGCGCTGCCCCTCCGCATAGAGCGTATCGAACGCCAGCGTACTTTTTCCGCTTCCGCTGAGTCCGGTAAATACTACAAGTTTGTTTTTCGGTATTTGCAGGTCGACCGATTTCAGATTGTTTTCACGTGCACCGAAAATTTTGATTGTTTCCAAAAATTTAGACTCCTAAAACTTTTTTCAGCATCATTCCCAGAATGATGATATAGAGCACAATAAGTGCATTTTTATGTTTTCTATGCCCCGTAATCGCCGCAAGATGGATGCCTGCATATACACCGATCAAAGAGGCCGCCCCGACCAAAAACCCGTGCAGGTAGTCTATATGCCCCGCAATAGAGAGGCTTATAAAACCGGAGACGGACGAGAATACGACAAAAAAGAGTCCTGCCGATACCGCTTTTTTCAGCGGGTAGTGAAGCAGACCTACCAGAATCGGTGTCAGAAGGATAGATCCTCCGATTCCCATCGAGATGGAAAAGAGGCCTATCACCGCCCCCGCTCCGGCAAGTACGAACGGGGAGAGGTCGTGCCCGTTTTCATACTCTGAATATTCGGGAGCTTTGAAAAAGCGGTATAGCGCGAATCCTATCACGGCAAGAAACATACTCTCTAGAACAATCTCCGGAACTGCCGATACCAGCCAGCCGCTTCCGAGCGCTCCGGCAAAGCCGCCGAAGCCTATTACGGCTCCCTCTTTAATATTTAAAAAGCCTTTTCTGTGATTTATCCAGGAGCCGTAAAATGAGCTGAATACCATCTGCATGACCGATATGCCGACAGCGCTTTTAATGTCGTAGCCCATCATCATCAGGACCGGTACGAGTATAGTGCCGCCTCCTATACCGAAAAAGCCCGAAAGTATACCTATTGCCATGCCGGTGAGCAGCAGTTGAATTTCCATTGATTCCATCCTGTTATTACCGTACCAGAGTAGTTACTTGCTACGGTAATGTTTTCGTCCGGCGCCGGGCGAAAAACCTGCAATTATACAGCATTATGTATAAATAGCCGATATATCATTAATGCATAATTTAAATTTTTTATCCTATAATCAAGCAAAATTCAAGAACCGGACTGCCGAAGGCGCAAAGCTTGATTTTGCCGGAACAAAAGGTGGAGAGTGACCGATCTATTGCAAACTTCGATGAGTGAAGTGTTTGAACACCATTTCGGAATGGAACTTGCACCATGCAAAAGTCGCCCTGCCCAAAACGGCTACAGGGCCAAAATACCGTTTATATGCGATACAAACGGTCATAGTGTGGCAACTCTGTGGCTGCAGAAACCGACACTAAGAAAGCTTTCACAGATTCTCCTTTTTGAAAACGATCCGGATGAAGAGACTCTCGAAGATCTTACATCCGAGCTTGCAAACTTTATAGTAGGCCATGCAAAAATGCTTGCAAGTGACCGCAGTATGCCCTGCACCATCTCTACACCGGAGTTTGCAGGAACCGGGCCTCTTCAAAACGGGTGTGAGACTCTTCTTTTTAAAACCGAAAACCGCTGCATAGCCCTGCAGATAAAGGGAAAAGATGCCTCTGAGCGATGAAACAAAAGTGACAAAAGAGATCAAGCCGTTCGATTTTGAGAGGCTTCTGGACATTGAAGTCGAAATCACCTCTTTTCTGGGTGAAACGGAGCTGACTCTGGATGAGATACTCCATCTTGGAGTAGGATCCGTAATAGACCTGCAAAAGCCTGCCGGAGAGAGTGTGGAGACATATGTAAACGGCCGTATTATCGGACGCGGCGAAGTGATGGTATATGAGCAGAACCTCGCAATACGTATAAATGAGATTCTCGATGCGGATGCCGTACTCTACTATCTGTCGAAAGAGAGGTAAACTTTTACGATGAGAACTCTCCTGACACTTTTTCTGCTCTCCGTCTCGCTGTTCGCAACCACCCTTTTAAACCAGAATATCTACGAAAGGGAAAACAGGGTTGACCTTATGCTTTCATTCGATGCTCCGTTTGCCGGCTCTATAAAAAAGAGTTCGGAAGGGAGCGGAGCAATCAATATAAGGCTGACGGGAGTCCAGATTTTAAAACCTTTCAGCAAAGAGCTTCAAAACGGCCTTGTTGAGTCTGTCAATATTACAGGTTCGGGAAACAGTGCCGCATTGATAAAGATAACTCCTGCAAAAAAAGCAATAAAAGTAGAGGCATCCAAAACCGTAGACGGATTCGGTCTGCGTCTTAGAATTCTACCGGCTGCCGCTGCCACACAGGCCGCAACCACACTGAAAAGTGAACATAAGCCCCTGAATACCCTTAAAACTGAAGATACACTGCCGAGCTGGCGTTACTGGAGTGTACTCGGCATTATGCTGCTTTTGCTGCTCGTTCTTTGGATTGTAAAACGCAAGAGGTTCGGAACAGGAGGCGGCAGTTGGCTGATGCCGAAAACTCAAGGGGCAAAGATCGCTCCCGAAGGTGCGACTATCCGTTATCAAAAGCCGCTCGACCCGCAAAACAGGCTTCTGCTGCTAGAGTTCAATGAAAAACAGTACCTTATGGTTGTAGGAAACAGCAATCTGCTGCTGGACACCTTTTCAAGTGAGAAAATCGAGGACCCGGAGAGTTTTACCTCTCTTTTCGAAGCCAACAAAAAGCAGCTGGACCACTTTTTGAAAGAGAACCATCCTGATGCTTACGAAGCTTTCAAAGCCAACGCAAGCAAGGACGATCACATTTAAGAGGCTTTTGCGGCCAGAAGATTGGACGGATCGAAAAAACTCTCTATAATCTCTCTCATCAATATAGGTTCGGATGTACGGTTGACACTGTCTCTGAAAGCCGATGCGCCCGTATAACCGGCTTTTGAATATGTGTGAAGGTGTTTTCTGAAAAGTGTGGCGCCGTAGTCACCGTAAAAACTTATCATCTGGTCGAAATGTTCGAGAATGATACTCCTCTTCAGGCTGGGGTCTATCTCATCTGTTCCGTGCCTCAGCTGGTAGAAAATCCATGGGTTTCCCACGGCACCGCGCCCTATCATCACACCGTCTGCACCCGTATACTCAAGCACCCATTTCGCTTTTTCATAGCTGGTTATATCGCCGTTGGCGATAACAGGAACAGATACAGCCTCTTTGATCTCTCTTATCGCATCGTAGTCTACTTCGCTTTTAAACTTTCCCGCTCTGGTGCGGCCGTGTACGGCAATAAAATCGGCACCGTTCTCTTCACACACTTTCGCTATCTCTACAGGCCTTTTTTCCGTAAACCCTATACGTATTTTGACGCTGGTCATCGGTTTTTTGGAGACGCTCTTTATGGCGGCTATTATCCGTCCCATCTTTTTCAGATCTTTCAGCAATGAGCTGCCGGAGCCGTGAGAAACGATCTTCGGTACAGGACAGCCGCAGTTGAGATCGATTATATCTATGCCGTCCACTCCGTTTAAAATCTCAACCGCTCCCCTGACGATATCTTCATCTGCGCCGGCTATCTGAACGGAATAAGGGTTCTCCAGCGGACTCTTCTCAAGCATCTTCATGCTCTTTCGGCTGTTATGAACAAGAGCGTTGGAACTTATCATTTCACTGACTGTAAGGTCGGCACCGAATTTTTTAACGACGCTTCGAAAAGGCAGATCGGTCAGCCCCGCAAGGGGGGCTAGTATGTAAAGGGGGGTGGAGAAGTCGAGAATATCGCTATTCATCCGTATGTCAACACCTCGGAAGAAGAAGATCCATAGGGTAGTGCTTGCCGGATTTTCTAAGATCCAGGAAGGCTTTGAAATCCAGATATTCCCCGCGCGCAGTATCCTGAAGAAGTTCATTGGCTTTGTCCAGCATCTCAAATTCTATCAGTACGAAAATGTAAGCTTTGAATGCCTTCTCGTCGCGCGCAACAACCTTTTCAAAAAATCTCAGTACTTCATCCGGGGTATAGAGTTTGGAGAGTCTTTGCGCAATCTGGAGATAATCCTTTTCTGTCGGCTCCATAGATTCAAGCAGGCTGTCTATGAAATCGAGACCGATTCGCGGTTTCTCTTCATCCGAACTCTTCAAGGAGTCGAGCAGATGCATAAATATATCTATATCCATCTTCTCTTTATACTTCTCAATCTGCTGCTGAGAAGCATTTTCTACAAATTTCTTCATAGCGGCACGAACCACTGTATCATCGTATGATTCAGCCTTGCGCAGCACTTCCTCCGCACGGCCCGGTTCAGAATTGAGGAAATTGAGCCAGTTTTGGATCACATAAGGGTTCGATTTGTCCAGAGAGACCTTTTTCATTTCAACAAATTCACCCCGCTCTATCGCTTCAACTATCTCCAAAGCCTCTTTCACCCGTTCATCGCATTTGTTCTTGTCGATACCGGAAAGATCTTCGAACCCGCTGTCAAGCACCACGCCTATCTTCCTTATCTCCTTGTCATCGTATGCATGCTGTTTCGGAGACTTCAGAATATCCCAGTAGAGTGCATCCGTAAGTTTGGAGATATCACGCTCGATACGTCGTTTTTGCAAATACCCTTTGAACCCGTAATAGAGCATATGAAAAAGCGACGCCAGATAGAAAAGTGCCATAGGAACAACTACCCAGGCGGCAATCGGCAGAGTTACGTTGACACCCAGCAGTTCGACGGTATAGGTGTCTTTTGTGATCATATAGTAGACATAACCGCCTACAGCGGCGATCAATAGTATCGAAGCCAGAGTGTAACGTTTAAAATACATGGAAAACCCTCCTGATTATGCTGGGCTCTTTTCGGCGATCTGCCTGCAGGTAATACAATATTTCGCAAAAGGTTTTACCTTGAGCCTCTGCATGCCTATCGGCTCCTCACACATTTCGCAAATTCCGTATGTTCCCTCTCTTATTTTGGCAAGCGCTTCATCAATCTCTTCAAGCTCTCTTTGCTGTGATGACAAAATCTCTTCATTGATCATATTGTCCGTAGAGACGGATGCGAAATCTCCTTCATCCATAACTTCATGGTTCTGGTGCAGTTCATCAAGCTCTTTCGAGCTTCCCATGATATTTTTCAATATCTGCTCGCGTCTGGCTTCAAGCATCTGTTTAAAATACTCGATATCATTGTCTCTCAATACCTGCTCCTTACATAAAAATTATTGAATTCTATCGAAATACCCTTAAATTACAAAATCAGAGTTATCTGAAGGGAACCTCTATATTATTCATGTTCCAGCAAATATCGACATCTATCTATTTATGATAAGGATGATTGTGCAAAATCGTAAGTGCACGGTATATCTGTTCGAACAGAACCACTTTTGCGACCTTATGGCTCATAGTTAGCGGTGAGAGTGAGACAACCTCGTCGCACCGTTTCAAAAAATCGCTCTCATGCCCGTAGGCACCGCCGATAAAAAACGTGACTTCGTTCCTGTTTTCCAGAAGTCTGGCAAACATTTCGGTATCCACTTTTTTACCGGCCGGATCGAGTGCTATCTTATACCCTTTCATCCACGGTTCGAAAAGTTGTGAATAGAGTTTTTTTGCCTGCAAAGCACCGCTCTCCTGAGCCCGCGTAACCTTTGCGCTGAAAATATCTTGAGACGCCACGGAAGCATACCTGCCGGACATTTTTGCAAAGCGGTCGCATATTTGCGCATATAAATCTTTTTCAGGCTTGGCTATGGCTGCTACATTAATCTTCATAGAGCCCGCTACCTATTACATGATAAGCTACATTCTCAATATTGTCATCGAGTCTGACGCCGCCTATTGCCGCTACCGGATGGGAAGAGAGAGAAGCCAGCAGGGAAATCCTTTCCGGGCCTAAAACAGTTGCATCGCTTTTTGTCCCGGTACTCCTGCATGCTCCTAGCCCTATGTAGTCGATTTCAAGGCCGTTTGCCTCCAATATCTCCTCTTCATTGTGCGTAGAGAGGCCGATCCAAACTCCATCGCCGACAATTTTGCGAAGATTTTCGACCCCCTCTTTGGTATTTTCGCCGTAACCGAGAAGATCTTCCTGGCCTACATGTACACCGCCGCACATATATGCAAGCTCAGGATAATCGTTGACTATAACCCTGCCTGAAAACATGGAAACAAGCTCTTCAAGCCTCTTTTTCGTCAGCTCTCTGTCGCCGCTTTTGTTTCTGTACTGGATTATCTCGGCTCCCAAAGAGGAGGCACGCCGAACGAAACGTTCCACGCTCCATCCGAAACGGCAGAGGGAGTCTTCGTCGAGAAGAGCGTAGAGCCTCACTCTCCCCCTTTGTTAAAGAGTTTCAGCAAAATTGAGAGACTCTCTTTGAGTTTTCGCCTTGGGACAACCTTGTCGATAAGTCCGTGTTCGAGAAGAAACTCCGAACGCTGAAAACCTTCCGGCAGGTCTGCTCCTATCGTCTGTTTGATAACCCGCTGGCCTGCAAAACCTATAAGAGCGTCCGGTTCGGCAAGTATAATATCTCCGAGCATGGCGAATGATGCGCTGACTCCGCCCATGGTGGGATCTGTAAGTATCGATATGAAAGGGAGCCCGGCTTCATCGAGCTTTGCCAGGGCCGCACTGGTTTTGGCCATCTGCATCAGGGAGTAGGTACTCTCCTGCATACGCGCTCCACCGCTGGCACTTACTATTACAACTGCACAACGCTTTTCAAGCGCCCTGTTAACGGCCCGGACTATCTTCTCGCCCTCTACAGAACCCAGACTCCCTCCCATAAAGGCAAAATCAAAGACAACCAGCTCTACAGGTTCTGAATCTATGGTACATGAGCCGCTTACTACAGAAGATGTTCGGCCGGTCTTTTTTTTCGCCTCTTCGAGCCTCTTTTTGTAACTCTTCTTGTCTACAAACTTAAGAGGATCGACAGGTTCTAGTTCACTGTCATGTTCTGTAAAACTACCCTCATCCGCCAGAAGTTTTATCCGCTGGTCTGCCGAGAGACGCATGTGGTATCCGCATTTGGGACATACATGATGGTTGGCTTCGATCTCTTTGTAGTACATCAGTGCATTGCATCTGGGGCACTTTATCCAGTGTGCGGGTGCTTCCGCCGGTTTTGGATGCTCTTTGCGAATGCTTTTAAAAATGTTTCCGAAATTCATGGTTTATCCTTCATCTTGCAGTGCCAGATGACGCAAAAGTTCAGCTTTGTCTCTATCTTTTGCAACTATCAGCAGGCTCTCTGTCTCTATGATATTCAGTTCTTCGCACATCCAAAGCGCGGCGGCAAAATCGTAGCGGCGCCTCGGACCTGCGAAGATAACGAATTCGACATAGTGGGCATAAGCCAGAGAAAGGGCTACGGCTCCCGGAGAGCGAAACTTCATCTTCATCTCAAGAAGCCGCTCGGCAAGGCCCGGGTAGGCATACGCCTTTTCGAAAACTCCCACCCTTGACATTTCACGCTTCGTTACCTCGGAAAAACCCTCTTCGCCGATTTTCCCCTTCATCAACGGGCCGTCAGTCCTGTAAAAAATATCAGAGTTGGCAAGATTTACTATCACTGCCTCTTCCACTCTGCCGTTACGCTCAAGAGCAATGGACGATCCGAAATAGGGCAGACCGGAAAGAGCGTTGTCGCTTCCGTCTATCGGGTCCAGTATAATTTTGGCCTCTCCTGAACCGATTATACCAGACTCTTCCGAATCTATTGCACCGAATGAGCCGAGGGCTTCGACATAGACGGCCTCCGCCATTTTGTCAATTCCGGCAGTCCTGTCGCCGCCCGCACCGATATCGAAATGTTTTGCGTATTGCGGCTGCCATCCTTCGAAAAGACGGCCGGATATCTCTGCAGCGGCAAGGGATGCGGCGGTGACAAAAGGTGTCAACACTAATCCAAAAGTTTCTTTATAATGGCTTTTGCCGCCTCACGTCCGTCATATACCGCCGTCACCACGAGATCGGCACCTCTTTGGCAGTCTCCTCCGGCGTAGACTCCCCTGGTCGTCGTTTCGAAATTATCATCTATGACAATACCGCCCCACTCGTTGGTTTCGATTCCGTTTGCCGAAAGAAACTCATATGGAACAGGTGAAAAGCCGAGGGCGAATATCACTACATCCGCATCGATACGAAATTCGCTTCCCTCTATCTCTTTTAGCTTCTGTCTGCCGCTCTCATCCGGTTCGCCGAGTGCGGTCTTTAACATCTCTATACCGACAACCCGGCCCTCATCATTTACGATAACCTGCTTAGGAGAGGCGTTGAATATAAACTCCACACCCTCCTCTTTAGCATTGTTATACTCTTTTTTCGATCCCGGCATATTTCTTGCGTCCCGTCTGTAGAGGCACTGTACGCTTCTGGCCCCTTCGCGCAGTGACGTTCGCACGCAGTCCATAGCCGTATCTCCGCCGCCAATCACTACAACCTTTTTGTCTTTTACTTCGACCTTTTTGTCATAAGGATCTCCGAAGTTCTTCTTCTGAATATTTACAAGAAGATCCATGGCGAGCATACACCCTTCGGCATTGTCGTTCGGAATCCCTGCCTTGCGCTGTTTTGTAGCGCCTACACCGATAAATACGGCATCGAAATCCTCTGTAAGCCTGTCAAAGGGCATATCCTTGCCGACTTCCACATTGTAGTGGATCTTCAAACCTGCCTCTTCCATCCATTTAACACGCCTGAAAAGCACACTCTTGTCGAGTTTGAATCCGGGGATTCCATATGTCAAAAGTCCGCCGGGTCGGTCAGCCCGTTCAAAAATCTCTACGTCTATACCCGCCCGAAGCAGATATGTGGCGGCTGAGAGCCCAGCAGGCCCGGAACCTATGACAGCCACTTTTTTCCCGACCTTTTTTTCTGCAAATTTTGGAGTGAGACCTGCTTTGAATCCTTTTTCGCTGATAAATGTCTCAATAGGTCCTATAGTGATTGCACCGTATCCGTCATTAAGGGTACAGTCACCTTCGCACAGCCTGTCATGAGGGCATATCCGCCCCATAATCTCCGGAAAAGGAGACGGCTCGTTCGAGAGGTTGAACGCCAGCTCCAGATCTTTGTCGGCCACTGCCTTCAGCCAGTGCGGAATGAAGTTGTGCAGCGGACACTTATTGAGGCAGTAGGGATCGCCGCACTGGATGCAGCGCTCCGCCTGAGCAGATGCTTCATTAGGGTTGTATACTTCATAGATCTCCCGAAAATCTTTTATGCGCTCCACGACATTGCGCTTTTTCGGGTCGATTCTTTCGACAAAAATAAAATTCTGCATCTTACTCTCCCTCATCCAGATTCAACGGTACTTTTCTAAGCTCTTTGGGTCTGACCATCCAGAAGTTGCGTATCTCCATTCGGAAACTGTCCAGTATCCTTTTGGCTTTTTCGCTTCCTGTTTCGTTGTAATACTCTTTGAGAAGCTTCTTCAGATAGTGGCGCGCTTCATCCGTATCGTCGGTATCGATCCTGTGCGCCTCTACGAGCTCCTGGTTGATGTTTTCAACGAAGGTATGACCCGTATCGTATACAAATGCCAGACCGCCGGTCATACCTGCACCGAAGTTGACACCTGTACTGCCGAGAATAACTACAACACCGCCGGTCATATATTCGCAGGCGTGGTCGCCCGTTCCCTCTACAACGGCAAGTGCACCGGAATTTCTTACACCGAACCTCTCCCCTACACTTCCGGCAACGAAAAGCTTGCCGCCTGTCGCACCGTAAAGACATGTGTTTCCGGCAGCGGAGAACTGTTCACCCTGTGTCCGGGGAGAGACTATGATCTTTCCTCCGTTCATCCCTTTTCCGACGTAGTCGTTGGCTACGCCGTCCACACGCAGACTCACCCCGTCTATTAGGAATGCACCCAGCGATTGTCCCGTTATCCCTTTGAGGCGAATATCGATTGTATCTTCAGGAAGTCCGGCATCGCCGTAATATTTGGCAATCTCTCCGCTTATTCTCGCACCGAAACTTCTGTTCAGGTTACATATTTCACGCTTGACTACGACCCTGTTCTGAGGATTTTGAATTGCAGGCGAAATCTCTTTGAGAACCTCTTTTTCGAACTCGTTTTTATCAAACGGCTCATTGGACTCTACCTGGCAGGTATCCGGCCCCTCAAGGCGCAAAAGAATTGAGCTGAAGTCGAACTTTGCGGCGAAATCGTCATCGATTACCTGCAGCAGATCACTTCTTCCTATCATATCTTCCAGTCTCTCATATCCCAAAGATGCCATAATTTCACGCACATCTTCCGCAAGAAGCGTGAAGTAGTTAACAAGGCGTTCTACATTGCCTTCATAGTGTTCTCTGAGCATAGGCTCCTGCGTCGCGATACCCACGCTGCAGCGGTTGAGATGGCATATACGAAGCATTTTGCAGCCCACCATCGCCAGTGCTCCGGTACCGAAAGCGTAACTTTCGGCACCGAGAAGTGCCGCTTTGACGATATCCAGACCGGTTTTAAGACCGCCGTCCGTCTGAAGGTGCACATTTTGACGAAGCCGGTTGGCCTTAAGCGCATTGTGCGCTTCCGAGAGACCGAGTTCCCATGCATTTCCCGCAAACTTGATGGAACCGAGTGCCGCGGCTCCTGTTCCGCCGTCTCCGCCGGAGATTATTATCTTGTCCGCATACGCTTTCGCCACTCCGGCGGCTATGGTTCCGACACCGGCTGTAGAGACAAGTTTCACTGTAATAACGGCATCCGGATTAACCTGTTTTAGGTCGAAAATAAGCTGTGCCAGATCTTCGATAGAGTATATATCGTGATGCGGCGGCGGGGAGATCAGCGTGACGCCAGGCATGGTATGGCGCAGACGCGCGATAAGAGCCGTCACTTTGTGGCCCGGAAGCTGTCCGCCCTCTCCGGGCTTGGCACCCTGGGCAACTTTGATCTGAATCTCTTCGGCGCTGCGCAGATAGGCCGGAGTCACACCGAATCGTCCCGATGCGATCTGTTTGATTTTGGAGTTTTTTACGGTACCGAATCTTGTTGCATCTTCACCGCCCTCTCCGCTGTTTGACTGTGCGCCTATGCGGTTCATAGCTTCAGCGATGCTTTCGTGAGCCTCCGGTGATATGGAGCCAAGACTCATTGCCGCACTCGCAAAACGCTTGAATATGGACTCTGCCGGCTCCACCTTCTCTACAGGGATCGGTTTACGGTCGCTTTTGAGCTCGAAAAAGTCGCGAATCATCTTCTTCCCGCGGTTTTCGATTATATTTTTCAACAGCATGAAATCTTCACGCTTTCCTGTTACGGAAGCCTGTCGGATCGCCATCATCGTATTGGGCGCGAAGTCGTGGTACTCACCTTTATCTACATATTTGTAGAAGCCTCCGACATTGAGGGGAAAGAGTTTACGCAGATGTTCATGTTCGAACGCATCTTTATGGTATTTCTCTATTCTCTGCTCCAAGTCGCTGTAGCCGAGGCCCGGAACAAGTGCGTGAGAGTACCTGAAACAGTCTTCCACCACATCTGTAGAGAGGCCCAAAACATCAAACAGTGCCGAGTTTCGGTATGAAGCGACTGTTGAGATTCCCATTTTGGACATGATTTTCAGGATTCCTGCACCAAGGGCAGAGTGAACTTTTTTGAACTCGTTTCGCATCTCGTAATCGGTAAGAGACTTTTTAGCCAAAAGCCTATAGACGGTAGCATAAAGCATATAAGGATAGACTGCCGAAGCGCCGTATGCCAGAAGACATGCGGTAGAGTGGGAGTCTATAACTTCTCCGGTTATCGAAACGATACTGACAAGGTGACGAACACCTTCATCCAAAAGAGCGTAGTTCAGGCGTCCTACAGCCATTACCATCGGAATGGTTTTATGTTTCTCATCCAGCCCTCTGTCGTCGAGGATGACAATTCTTACACCATCGCGCTTAACATCCTGGATGATATCGTAGACCAGGTCCTCAAGGCTCCCTTTGAGATTCTCTTCGTAAACAGTCGAGTAGGTGCGGTTTTTATAGTATGGTTTGAAACGCGGATGCTTTTCATCGCCGAAGCTTCTAAGTACCTCGAATTTTTCAAAAGTGAGAACCGGAGAAGTCGTTTTAAGACGCTGGGCATGGTCGGGATCTTCATCCAATATGTTGTGAATTTCACCGAAGCCGGTATTTATACTCATAACGACCTTCTCTCTTATCGGATCGATAGGAGGGTTTGTAACCTGCGCGAACTTCTGCTTGAAAAAGTCGGTGAAGTTTCTCTGAACTTTCGAAAATGCAGCCATCGGGGTATCGTCTCCCATGGAACCGGTCGGCTCTTTTCCGTCTTTTACCATCGGCTCGATTATCTGGTCTATTATCTCCTGGGTAATATTGAAATAGCGCTGTTTCTCTATCATCTGATCCAGGTCGTACCTTTCGAGGTTGTCGAAAGGCTTCTCGACATACTCCTGCAGGTAGACCATCTGTTCATTCAGCCATTCGGCATATGGATTCGCATTTTTCAGATACTCGTCGATCTGTTCATTTTTGAGAATGGTTCCGTATTTTAAGTCGAGTCCTATCATCTCTCCCGACTGCAGTCTTCCTCGTTCGATTACATTATCTTCTTCCAGATCTATAACGCCGTATTCGCTCGAGATTATCAGACGTCGGTCTTTCGTGACGATATATTTGGCCGGTCTCAACCCGTTTCTGTCGAGTACACAGCCGATATATCGCCCGTCTGTATAGCTGACGGCTGCCGGCCCGTCCCACGCTTCGAAACAGGTACTCATATACTCGTAGAAAGCTCTCAGATTGGCATCCATATGCGGAGCATTCTGCCATGGTGCAGGTATTACGGCGCGTACAGCTTTGAAGATATCCATGCCGTTTATACGCAGGAATTCGAAAAAGTTGTCCAGACTCGCACTGTCGCTGGAGCCATCCTGAAGCAGGGGCAGAAGCCTCTTTATCTCTTCATCCGTAAAAACCTCCGACTTGACCGATTCACATTTGGCAATGACATTGAACCTGTTGGCTTCTACAGAGTTTATTTCACCGTTGTGGGCTATCATCCTGAACGGCTGGGCCAGTCTCCACTGCGGCAGTGTATTGGTAGAGAAACGCTGGTGGAAAAGCGAGAAGCTTATCTCGAAATCGGGGTCGTTGAGATCGGGGTAGAACTCTTTTATATGGGTCGGCATAACCAGCCCTTTGTAGCTGATTACACGGTCAGAAAAGCTTGGAATATAGAAGTCGGGGTCATCTTTCAGAGAGTTTTCCACCTCTCTGCGTGTAAGATATATAAGCGCCTCGAAACGCTTCGTAGCCATCAGAGAGTTCGGAGTGACGAAAACCTGCATTATAGAAGGAAGTGTCTGCAGTGCCTGCTCTCCGAGTGCATCGGTGTTTACGGGAACTTCGCGCATAAATAGAATACGAAGATCGTTTTTTGTGCAGTACTCTTCAAAAAGCTTCAGGTGCTCGCTGTTTTTGTAGAACACCTGGGCAACCGCAAACTGCTTGGGAAGAGCGATATCCTCTTTTTTTGCAACCTTCGCCATAAATTTTTTTGGCATCGAAAGAAGCAGCCCGCTTCCGTCACCGCTCTTGCCGTCTGCGGCAATAGCACCGCGGTGCATCATTCTCTCGAGCGCATGGATAGCATCTTCCAACAGTGCATGGCTCGGATCGTTGTCTATATTGGCAACGAGACCGAATCCGCAGTTATCTTTAAAACCTGTCAATAAATCCATTCCAAACCCTTTTCTATCACAGTTCTGTTTGGTACAATATTCCAAAATTAAGCGATTTTACAAAAAAAGTGGTTACAACTACCTGAAGGGCGGTATTTCAACATGCAGGGATATATTCTGGATGTCAAAAAAGCCAAGAATGAAGACAGTATCGTATCTTTGCTGACAGCGGAAAAAATCAAAACTCTCTATCGCTTTTACGGCGCACGCCATCCGATCGTAACGACCGGCTATAAGATAGATTTTGAAATCGAGCAGGATTCTATACAGTTCATGCCCAAACTCCGCAATATAACCCACCTGGGATATCCGTGGCTATCCGATCTTGAACGCATGAGGGTCTGGCAGAACTTTGTCGTTCTTCTGTATAGACATTTAAAAGATGTGGATCTGCCGGGCCCTTTTTACTTTGATATGCTGGAGAGATACGCCTCCATATGGCACCTTCAAAATCCGAAAAGAGCCGCGGTCGAGGCATATCTTGAACTCTTGAAGAGCGAAGGGCGGCTCCATCTTCCGGAGAGCTGTTTCGCCTGCGGAAAAGAGCTTGAGGAGCGCTGCTGTCTGATCAGAGCGTTTCTGCCGGCACACCCGCAATGCGTTATCGCACAGAAGTTTGAGACTGAAAAGATAGAAGAGATGTTCGAGACCCTCTCTACAATAGGCCTCGAAAATGAAGAGGTTGAAAGCTTGTGGCTGACGCTGTGCGAGGGGATGTGACTCCGGCTATTTTCTTTTTCTGTTTCTGACGTAAACCGCTTTTGCGCCGCGGTGAGTTACCTGCTCCTCTATATCGAAAAGGCCGGTCGCTTTTACCAGTTCACCGAGCTTTTTGTAGCCGTAGTTGCGGGGATCGAACTCCGGCGACTGTTTGGCTATGATGCTCCCCATAGTGCCCAGATGCGCCCATCCGCTCTCGTCGCTGGCGGCATCTGCGGCATCCCGCAAAAGCCGTATAAGCTTTCGGTCCCGTTTCAGCTCCGCTGCCGTAAGCCTTTTTATGGGTGCAGCTGTCTCTTCGCCCGCCTCTTCGGCCCTTAGAACTTCGGTAAATATAAACTTGTCGCAGGCAGAAACGAAAGGAGTCGGAGTCTTTTTCTCTCCGAAACCGTATACGGTAAGCCCCGATTCACGTATGCGTGCGGCCAGTTTGGTAAAGTCGCTGTCACTGCTTACGATACAGAAACCGTCGAAATTCCCGGTATAGAGCAGATCCATCGCATCGATGATCATGGCACTGTCTGTGGCATTCTTGCCGCTGGTATATCCAAACTGCTGAATCGGCTGTATGGAGTGTGTAAGCAGAACCTCTTTCCACCCCTTGAGCTGAGGAAGGGTCCAGTCTCCGTAAATACGCTTTACACTGGCCGTACCGTATTTGGCTATCTCCGCCAACAGCGCATCTATTATGGAGGGCTGGGCGTTGTCGGCATCTATCAGGACTGCAAGTTTTTGTGTATGTTCCATTTTATTCCTTTACGCCGAACGGGCAAAGCCCGAACGGCTACGTTAACACTGAGTTTGCTTCGGCAGCAGGCCCGCCGCTCAATCGCGACCTCGGTTCGCATCGCTCCCCGGTTATTCCTTTACGCCGAACGGGCAAAGCCCGAACGGCTACGTTAACACTGAGTTT
>CAYZMY010000006.1:20213-28420 GCA_964479605.1 uncultured Campylobacterales bacterium
TTATTCCTTTACGCCGAACGGGCAAAGCCCGAACGGCTACGTTAACACTGAGTTTGCTTCGGCAGCAGGCCCGCCGCTCAATCGCGACCTCGGTTCGCATCGCTCCCCGGTTATTCCTTTACGCCGAACGGGCAAAGCCCGGAATTTGCGCAACATCAGCTTTCAAGATACCTCTTGTCCATGAACGAATCGGGCTGCAGATGGCTGAATGCCGCTTTGAATCGTTTGAACAGATCGGGAAAACGCTCTTCCCACTCTTCAAGCATCTGTTTCGTGCTCTCTCTTGCATGTGGCATCTTCACCTTCATCTGCATCGCGGGGCATGCCTCATCGCCTATGGCTGCAATACCGTTCTCTTCCACAAATGCACGTGTCTGACGCTCCCTGACCCACAGCAGCGGCCTTATAACATGAAAGCCTCGGCTGCTTTTGTAGATGGGAGCCATCGATCTGAGCGTACCGTTATAGAGCATATTCATAAAAAAGCTCTCGGCCGCATCATCAAGGTGGTGGCCGAGAGCGACTTTGTTATAGCTCCCCTCTTCCGCCTTCGTATAGAGAGCTCCCCGGCGCATTCTCGAAAAGTAGCTGCAAAAAGAGCTGTTTTCACGAATCGTATCCTGCGCTACCTCGAAGATGTTCGTATCGTATACTTCGTGGGGTATCTCATACTTTTCGCAATGTTCGGCAAGTGCATCGTAAATCTCGCCCGGCATTCCGTAACGGATCGTTACAGCCTTGAATTCAAAATCGAAAGGGGCGTGACGCTGCATATGTTTCAGCAGATGTACAAGAGTCAGGGAGTCTTTGCCGCCGCTCAATCCCACCAAAACACGGTCTCCCTCACCTATAAGGCCGTAGGTCACATTCGCTTTGCCTGCAGAGCGCAGTATCTTCTTACTTAGCTTGATCGAGTTCATCTAGGATAGCAAAGAGAAAATCCGCACTCTTTTTTGCGGAGCTTTTCAGGAATGTATCGAAATCGAATCCGGCATCCATGTCTGCGGCATCGCTTATGGCACGAAGCACAAAAAACGGAACATCCCATGCATCGCAGACTACAGCTACGGATGCACCTTCCATCTCAAGTGCATCAGCACCGAAAGTTTCGCCTATCCACTCTTTTCGCTTGGAATCTGCTACGAACTGGTCTCCGGTGGCAACAATACCTCTTTTGAGTTTTATACCGTTTTTGTTTGCAGCGACCGCGGCGATCTCCAACAGTCTCGGGTCCGCTTCTACAAAAACTTTTCCCTCCGGAACATAACCGAACGGATGGCCGAAAGCCGTTATTTCGAGGTCATGCTGGCAGAGCTTTGTGGCGGCTATCAGATCGCCGATATGAAGTTCGGGATTAATGGCACCCGCAACTCCGGAAAAGAGCATTTTTCTTACGCCGAAGCGCTCAATCATGGTAGCAGCAGTGAGTGCAGAAAAAACTTTGCCGATTTTGCTGTATGCTATTACCAGATCCAAAGAGCCGTAAAGAGCGGTATAGTATATATTGTCGGCCACTTCATGACGCTTTACATTCTCCAGCCTCTCGAGAATCGGCTCGATCTCTTCGGGCATAGCACCCATTATTCCGACAATCATTGACGCTCCTGGGCCACTGTCTCAATCACCGCATTAAGTGAATCGTAATCGCTTGCAACAAGCGTCGGCTTCTTTGTAGTACGCCTGTTCAGGCCTTTTAGAACACCTCCGTGCCCGAACTCAATATATCTGTCTACAAGGTCGTCATTGTCACGGATCGACTGCTTGTAAAGAACCGGTGAAACCAGCTGGCGTCCAAGCAGATCGAGTGCCTCCGTTTTTGTATTGTAGGCTCTTGCGGTAACATTGGATATGACCGGAGCGGAAAACTCATCACGCAGCACGCCTTTTAGAGCCTCTACCAGCGGTTCAACCGCAGGCTGCAGAAGAGGACAGTGGCTTGCTACCGACATGTTAAGAAGCATGACACGGCGGGCTTTCGCGGCTTTTAGAGGCTCTTCGATGCTCTGAAGGTCGCTTTTGATACCGGCTATGACTATCTGGCCATCCGCATTATAATTGGCCGGCCACACTTTTTTACCCTCCTGACGGGCATCGTGACATACCGCTTCTACATCTTCATCCGCAACTCCGAGCACAACCATCATTCCCGCTTCTATACCTTCACACGCTTTTTGCATAAGGTTTCCGCGAAGATGCACAAGCTCGACGGCATCGAGCCAGTCTATGGCGCCTACAGCCGAAAGAGCCGAAAACTCTCCCAGTGAATGTCCCAGAGCAAATGCCGGTGCCTCCGAAATCTGCTCTGCAAACAGTCTGTATGCCATCATGGAAACAAGCAGTATGGCAGGCTGTGTATAACGGGTCTGCTCAAGCATGTCGTTCGGTTCAAAGAGCAGATGCGCCATATCTGTTTTCAGACGTTCACTGGCAGCCTCAAGCATCTGCGCCGCCGCCTGTGAATGCTCTACAAACGATTTTCCCATGCCGACGGCCTGGGATCCCTGTCCGGGATAAAGAAAAGCGGTTTTTTTCATAGATATTCCTTCCATTCTGTAATTTTTTTTCTGAGTGTATTGCGATTTAACCCGAATGCATGGGACATTTTCAACTGACTCTTAAATACCCTTGTTCCGGCTCTGATAAGAGGGACTTCGTATAAAAAGAGCTCTCTTCTATAAATATCTTCACTTTCAGACATACGCGAAGAGAGGTATGCTTCGTTCAAAAGCAGCAGCTCTTCCTTGTCCATTCTTGCGGCAAAATACTGCAAAAAAACGGACTGTCTCAGCGAAAAGGCGTTTCTCGAAAGATCTACATTGCGCAAATCCGGTTTGAAAGACTCTTCCTCATCACCGCGTGAGAACATTATTTTTGCCTCTTCCGCAAATTTTTTTGCCAGCAAAGGAACATCTTCCGGCCTCTGACTCAAAGGGGGGAGAACAATTTTTACACTGAAAAGCGACTCTATAGGCCCGAGAGATGAGACATCTTCTGCAATAGCTATCACTTTGGTTCCGCGTTTTTGTATGGTTTGTGAGATTCTGCCTAAAGTTTCGGCTCTGTCCAGCCTGTCGATAATAATTTGTGAACTGTTTTCGAGCTGGGTGAATAGTCCCGGATCGTTTCCATGAACAACCGGTGCATCAGGCATCATATAGGCAGCAAGTGTGTGACGGCCAGTACCGTATTCCCCGCTTATGAGGGTATTGAACTGAAGAGATTTTAGAAGATTGGCAGATTTCAAAGCCTCTTTGAGAGACTTTGATTCTGCTATGAGATTAATGGCTTCCACATCCTGTGCCGCAACCGCAACCTTCCGCACCCGGCTCTTCAACCTGGCCGCTGAGGGACTCATTTACTGTAGGTTCGCGAACTTCCGCTACGGTTACATTGAATAGGAGGTCTTTGCCTGCAAGCGGGTGGTTAAAGTCAATGACGACATCGTTGTCATCAAAACTTTTGACAGTAACCTGAACTGTACCGCCGTCTTCGCTCTGGCCATAGAGAGTCATACCCTCTTGAAGTTCGATTCCTGCGAACTGCTCGCGCGGCATATTTTGAACTGCTTCCGGGTTGTACTCGCCGTACGCTTCAGCAGCGCTTACAAGAATTTCAGCGTTATCTCCGCTTTCCATTCCCTTCATCTGGTTTTCCAGACCGGGGATAATCTGCTGTTTTCCGGTTATAAAAGACAGAGGTGCCTGTCCGATATTTGAATCTACAACCTCTCCGGTTTTAGCGTCTTTAACTTCATAGTTGAAAGAAACTACATTATTGTCTTCAATTTTCATAATAATTGATTCTCCTTTAAAAAGTAGCAGATTTTATCATACCGTTCTTTCATTGAATCTTAAGGAAGAGCGCTACTACGATATTGTTTATTTGAGTTTTGCCAGATTCTTCTTGGCAACCGCGGCCGATTTGCTTTTAGGATATAGGCTTATAAGGGAGTTGTAAAACTGTTTTGCCTGCTCTTTGTCGCCTATACGCTGAAGAGAGATGGCGG
Organism: uncultured Campylobacterales bacterium; assembly: GCA_964479605.1. Classification (GTDB taxonomy): domain Bacteria; phylum Campylobacterota; class Campylobacteria; order Campylobacterales; family Hydrogenimonadaceae; genus Hydrogenimonas. The sequence continues at coordinate 24,220 of CAYZMY010000006.1, forward strand.
TATGAAGCAGCAGAGTGGGCATAAAACTGCTTTTGTCATAAAGAGACGCGCTTCTTTTATAGTATGCTATTGCGTCCTTGTAACGTCCGTTTCGGTAGGAGATCTCGCCAAGATAGTAGTTTGATGTGGCTGGTTTATAGTGGTTTTTAATCAGGTAAGAGAAGTATCTTTTTGCTTCCCCGTACTTCTTTTCCCTAAAAAGAGCTTTGGCATCTTTATAGATTTGCGATTTCGGCTTACTGCTGAGATCCGCTTTCTTCATAAAAGATTCGTAAGACTCTTTAAACTCCAAAAATGCACTTTCAAGACGATTGAAGCGCTCTTTGTCTACATACTTTTCGTTTATGGAGTCTATAAGCGACCCAAGCTCCTGAAGGACTGTACGTATCTGCTCAAAATTTTCGTTCTGGGATTTTGACAGCGCATCTGTCTGTGCCTGAAGATCGGCTATACTGCGATTCATATCTTCAATTCGGCGAATGGACTGTTCGAATGTTCTTATTCTACTGTTCCAGCCTTCGATGATACTCTGCAATCCGTCAATACGTTCACGGTTTTCCTGAACAGTCTGCTGCTGTTTCAGAAGTGTCTTCTGCAGGGCTTCAATAGCACGTCTGTTTTTAAGAATATGGCGTTCGTCTTCACTAAGTCCGTACGGTTGTGAAGAGTCAAGATTGCCTGCACCGAATGCAGAAGGTTCCTGAGTACCCGCAAAAGAGGCACTCAGAGACAGAAAAAAGAAAAATAGAAGTTTTTTCATTTAGGGGAGGAGTTCGAATTCTACGCGTCTGTTTTTTGCCCAGCACTCTTTTGTATGTTCTGTACATACAGGGTTGCTCTCGCCGTAGCTGACCATAATCATACGGTTCGGATCGATACCTTTTATGGTGAAAGCGTCACGAACTGTTTTTGCACGTCTGAGACCGAGCGCATAGTTATACTCATCTGTTCCCCACTCATCACAGTTGCCCTCTATTTTGATGGTCAGATCTTTCGCCGCGTCGGAAGAGAAAAGCTGTGCATCTTCATCTACACGCGGTTCCTGGTCGGGGCGTATATTGTACTTGTCAAAATCGAAATAGATCTTTTTCGCACTCGCCTCCAACTCTTTTATTTTTTCCATACGGCTGTTTTCCGGAAGTGTTGTAAGCTCTCCGCTCTCTTCCGTGCCTACAACAGTGCTGACACCGGTATCGGCTTCAGTCACTGCAGGTGCCGTTTTCTCGGTCGTCTCCTGCTTTGTCATGTCGACTTCCGGCTTTTTCTGAGAACATCCACTCATCAGCAGTGCGGCAGCTGCCACAGCAAGTATAAGACTCTTTTTCATCGATTCATCTCCTTCGGAATTTAGAGGATTTTAGCACGCTTTTTCTTACTTTACCGTTAAACACCCCAATAAGGCTGTCGCTGTTCATATCCGTTTACCGAGATGGGTGCTATGAGGCTACCAGTCGATCGATTGTATTTTATGCCCTTTCAAAGGGAAAAGAAATCCTTCATTGTAATTGAGTCTTATTACTCCGAGTGCACTTTGTGAAGCGTAGTGCTTGATATACATGACACTCTCTCCGTCCGGAGAAAATTTTGGAAACTGGTTAATACCGCTTGCGGTGAGTCTTCTGATATAGTCGCTCTCTGTGGAAACGAGGTATAGATTGAATGTATTGGCGCTGAACGCATTGTCACTCTCCCTGCTCGTGTAGACAACATATTTTCCGTGCGCGCTGCAGGCATTGTTGTTTTTCCCGTGATATACCAGCTGCTGTACAGCTCTATCTCCGATCCTTTTGACAAAAATGTTCGGGTATCCGAGTCTGTCAGAGACAAATACTATCTTCTTCTGTGAACCTGTATACTGTGCAGAGACATCTATTCCCGAGTAGAACGTCAGGCGCTGTTTCATTCCGCTTTCTATGTTGTACATGTAAATGTCCGGCTGCCCGTCCGGGGCCATTGTCAAGAGCAGTCTCTTGCCGTCTCTGCTAACATCCGAACATACAAGCATGCCGTCTGATGTAATTACTTTTCTCTGCTTCCCGGTATAGATATTGAAATAATAGAGAACAGGTCTGTTTCCGAGTTTTGTGAAATAGATCCCTTGTTGGCTGCGGTCGGCCCATTTCGGAAATATATTCAAACCGCCGCTGATTATTTTCTTTCTGTATGTCAAAGTATAGTCTGCCACTACTATATCTGCCTGTTTAGCTTTGCCGTACTGCGAAAATACGACATAACGCTTCATCCATGCGACACTCGGCATCTGGAGGTAGTCATTGAAATCGATAACAGCCTGATGTATCAAAAACGGGTACCTCGCACGGTTGGATACACGGTAGCTGCGCTCATACACAGCACTTTTTGAGCGGATATCGTAAGCTTTGACATCCAGATACAGCGTCTGTCCGTCACCCTCTTTAAACCGGTACCTGAACAGATAGTCATTATCTTTGAGAAGAGGGTCTATCATGGCGTCATAGCCGCTGCTTCTGTATGTATCGTCCACCTTGAAATGGGCTGTAACCTTCAAGTCTCCCATGACAAGACGAAAAAACTTGCCTCTTATGCTTATGTTACCGAAATCAGATGCATCCTGTATGGCAACAGACGGTCTGTTGTCGGTACTCTTCACAATCTCCAAGGTCGCATCCGACGCCAGAAGCATCATCCCTGTCAAAAGTATTATCAAATAGCGCACTGCTACTCCTTGGCTTTAAATTCTATGTCGACATCCAATGTTTCACCTCTTTTGTGAGGAGGCAGTTTCTCACTTTTTAGCCGATTGAGGTATTCTATCAGGCTCTGATTGAAACCCTGATTATCCGAAGGAAATAGTAACTCATATTCAAAGCTTCCATCCGGGGATATCCTAAGCCTGACCTTTGCCTGCTCTCCCGCATAAATTGCTTCCGGCTGCCACGATTTGTAGATTTTATCGTACAGTTTGCTCATATATTCGTCGACTTCACCTATGCCTGAGCTTTTGGAAGTTATGTCAATCTCCGGTTTGCTGAGATTTATATCTTTTATCAGCTGACTAGCCTTTTGAGTACTCTTCTGCTCCTGGGAAGAAGATGCCTTATATTTTATCTTGGGTGCGTTAGCAAGGCGAGCCGCACTGCTGCTTTCAACCGGGGCACTCGCTTTTATCCCTTCAAAAAGAGACGAGATAGCTTTGGGCTTCGGTACGGCAGCCCTCTTTGGAGCAGTTGCGGAAATCTTCTTTTCTGGCGGCAGTTTAACCTGCTGTTTCTGCTCTTTCTTTACCGTGGGTTTCGGCTTCGGCTTCGGTTTTTTTGAAGATTGCTGCAGTATCGATACTTCTATACTCTGCGATTTTTCAGGTACGTACCTTTTTGACCGTTTATAGTCGTTAAAAAAAAGAATCAGAAGCAGAATGAGCAGAAGATAGAAGAGAAACGCGGCTATACCGCCGATGAAAAAGAGTCTCTTTTCACTACCCATCTGTCACCAGAGAAACTTTGGAAAAACCGGCCTCTTTTACCGTTTTTAGCAAAAACATGACATCTTTGTATCTAAGCATCCTGTCCGCGCGTATGTAAACAGGTATATTTTTATCCATATTCTCTGTTTTAAGCAGGAAGCTGTCGGGAAAGGATATCGCTTTGTACCTATCTTTCAAAAAATAGATAACCCCTTTTCTATCCATCCTGATCTCGAGTGATTTGACTTTTTGCAGCGTCTGTGTCTTGCTCCCTTTGGGCAGGGTAATCTTCTCCTGATAGATAATAGTGGGAGCAGTTACCATCAAAATAGCCATCAAGACAAGCATTATGTCTACCAGCGGAGTAATATTCAGGTCCGGATTCTCATCCCACTCGTACTGCATTTAACTATTTTCCGTTTTTGCTTGATAACAGCAGATCGGACTGCATAGATATTGTTGTCGTAAGTTCGTAAGCTTTTCTCTTTAGCAGCAGATGGAAGCTGTATGCGAATATCGCGACGAAAATACCCGCAGCGGTCGCCACCAAAGCTTCACTGATCGCAGGAGCAACAACACTCAGCGTAGCGCTTTTTTGTGTTCCCAGCCCCGCAAACGCTTCAAGAATAGAGATTACGGTACCGAAAAGGCCGATAAAAGGGGATGTACTGGCAATTAGGGAGAGGACGGTCAGTCCCTTGGTGGCCTCTTTGGTTGCCGCATATTCACACATCTGCAAAAGTCTTGAATTTGGAGTCA
>CAYZMY010000007.1:0-22719 GCA_964479605.1 uncultured Campylobacterales bacterium
GCGGTTTTGACTCCCGTAACCTCTTCGATAGCGCCGCTGATCGCTTTCACGATTTTTGAATCTTTGTCTGTCATAAACGGTTTTGCCGACTGCGTGAGGGTGAGAAGATAGTTCATATCTTTGAAATATCGGTCTACAAAGCTCTCTATATCCTCTTTGGTCGTCTTCGTATTGTTACGTACATTGAACATCATACGGAGCTTTCCGGGGGTGACATTTGTAACCTCCATCCCGGCTCGTATATCTGTTATAACGAACTTGCTGGGTGCGAAAAACTCGTCTCCTCCGTCGAGGTCGACACCGGCGATGTGCGGAAGCACCTGTGCAACCTTGTGTATCGGGTTGTGCGCTTTCTCGGGATAGGCTGCATGGCCCTGCCTTCCGATCTTCTCTATAACTCCGTTAATAGAGCCTCTGCGGCCGATTTTGATAGCATCGCCGAAAACCTCTTCGCATGTGGGCTCCGCCACCACGGCATAATCGGGAAGGAAGTTTTTCTCCTCCAGATATCTTAGCACTTCGATCGTTCCGTGTCTTGCTTCTCCCTCTTCATCGCTCGTAAGAAGCAGCGAAAGTGTACCGTTGAAATTTTCGGCATCGCGGCACGCCTGCACGAATGCGGCTACGCCGCTCTTCATATCCTGCGCTCCCCTTGCGTAGATGTATCCCTCTTCGAATCTCGGGACGAAAGGGTCCGAGCTCCATCCATCTCCCGGGGGAACCACATCTATGTGGCCTGCGAAACAGAGGTGAGGTCCGTCACCGAAACGTTTGTACAGGAAGATGTTTTTCACATTTACCCTGTTTATCCACTCTGCTTCAAAATCGCCCAGATAATCCCGTATGAATGTCAACGCACCTCTGTCTTCCGGTGTTACGGAAGCGTATGAGAGCAGTTTTATAAAGAGTTCTATAGTCTCAAGTCTGCGCACTTTATCTCCTACTTTTCCGGATTTTCATAGAAGACGTAGGGTGTAAAGTTGCTGATTTCAAAATAGAGCTTTTTCTCTCCGCTGTCTACTTTATAGTTCAAGTTTTTATCGTAGTATCCGTATCCGTAGCGATACTGGCGCGGTGTATTGTCATCTGTTCCTTTAGCTGTCGAAAGCTTGTCGATCTTTACAAATCTCATTACAAGTTTTCCGCCTTCATAAATATCGAGTACACCGTTTGCGCCTGTCCAGTTCTGTACTGCCCTGCCCAGTTTATTCTGGGTCTCCTGCGTACATCCGCTCAGCCAGAACATCGATGTTGCCATTAGAATCAGCATCCATAATCTCATCTTTTCTCTCCTTCTTGCAGGGTATTTCATACATGAATTTCCCCATTAATTTTTATTTATCTTTCTCTATCAGCCACCCGATTGTACCATTCCGCGGGCTCTTTTTCAAATTCAAAGAGCTGCTCAGCCGGCTATTTTTAACCGTGAATAAATATTCCTCCATAAAAGCCGATATAATTATAAATCTTTTTACATATATATGCCAAAAAACGAGGGGAGTAAAGAGTCGAGTAGCACACAGCCGTGCGAACGATTGTAAGTCTGTAAATAAAATGGTAAAAAATATATCTATTCGTTTTCTCATTATCTTTGTAGCCTTTATGGTGGCAGGATTCTTCTCTATACACAGCCTGAACCGTTCGATGCATCTGAACCAGGAGGTGGAGAAGTTCAACCGGCAGGTACTTGAAAATATAGATTCACTCTCCCTTCTTCTCGCAAAACTGCATACAGATACACTGCTATCAACACTTTCTGCCCAGAAGAGAGTCCAGTTGGCTTCACAAAATGAGAAAAGCCGATTATCTTCAGAGCTTTTTTTCAATGCTCTGGAAAACTTTTCTATTACACAGGTAAAACAGAAAAATCTTCTTAAGCATCTGCAGACACTCAAGGCGGAGTGGAAGAGTTACATCAATCTGAGAAAAAAACTTCTAACTGTACTAAAAAGCGGCAAAAAAGAGCAGATCCAAAAAATTCTTCCCTCATATATGATTGCCTACAACAACCTCTCTCATAACCTGACAGATCTCAAACACCACTATATTCAGGAGTTCAGCGGGCATGTTGACGAATTGAGAGAACAGGCTATGAACTCCTTTTACATCGGGATTGTCATCGCGGTCTCTACTCTCATCCTTCTCTTTTTTCTTCTTATGGAAGTAAATACGATAAACAGAAAACTCCAGTCCTATCTGGAAGATAAAGAGCTCTTTCAGAAGAAACTCGCAAGTGCAAACAAAGCACTTACCAAATACTCCGAAGAGCTCGAGAACGAGGTTAAAAAAAGAACCGACGAAGCGCTCGAGCATCTTATGAAAAACCCTCTTACGAAGCTCCATAACCGTCTAAGCTTCGTTAAACGCCTCGAAAAGAATTCCAGGGCTTCCGTGGCGATATTCAATATAGACAGATTTCAGTCGTACAACGATCTATTCGGTGCAAAAGTAGGTGACAAAATCATACAGGAGTATGCTGCATATCTTAGACAGACAGTTCCTTACCTTTATGAGATTTACCATCTGCAAGGAGACGAATTTGCCATAATAGAGCCTGACAAAAAGGCTTCCACAACTTTCCTTGCCATGGTTAAACGTGTCGCCGATCTGGTACGGGAATTTCACTACACCGATGAAAACGGATGCTTCATTCTTCAAGCCTCGATAGGTGTCTGTATAGATGAAAAACAGCCCCTGACAAAAGCGGATATGGCTCTGAAAAAAGCCAAAAACTCAAATGAGAGCCTTGTGATTTACAGTGAAAACCTTGTAAAAAAACAGAAGTATCTGGAAAATATAACGATGACTAAGGTTTTGAGCAAAGCTCTCAAAGAGGGGAGAATCGTTCCATACTACCAGCCGATAATCGATACGAAAACGGGGGATGTCCACAAATATGAAGTGCTCGCCAGGCTTATCGATGAGAACGGCCTCGTAATTCCTCCCGTACACTTTATATCTCTTGCCAAACAGATAAAACTCTACTCGGAACTTACCAAAATTATTTTTGACAAAGCGATGAAGAGTATCGAAGAGCACGGATTGAACCTAAGCATAAATCTCTCGGCCGACGATATCCATAACCGCCAGACCAGAGACTACATTATAGACAGGCTTGCCATGTCCGGCTTCAGCGATCATGTGACATTCGAACTCCTTGAATCGGAGGAGACGCAAAGTTATGATGAGATAAGTGCATTTATCCATCGGGTCAAACAGTATGGAGTCAAAATCGCTATTGACGATTTCGGTTCCGGTTACTCCAACTTCGCCAAAATCCTGAAACTAAAAGTCGACTACATCAAAATTGACGGCTCTTTTATAAAGAAAATCGACACCGATGCCGACTCCAGGGAGTTTGTAGAGATCATTCACAAACTTGCAAATACTTACAACCTGAAAACCGTAGCCGAATTCGTAGCCGATGAAGCCATTTACAATACGGTCAGAGGCATCGGCATCGATTTTGTGCAGGGATACCGGTTCGGTAAGCCGGCACCGCTTTCCGAATTTTTTAAAACCGGTAAAGATGCCGAAGAGAGTGCACCGCAGAAAAAAGAGCCGGAAGAGCAGAATGAGGTCCAGGATATGGTCTGGGACTGATTTCTGATACAATGCGTTTTTCCAAATGACCTTTCAAGGAAAACGACATGCAGAAGTTTGAACCTCAAAGAGAGAAAGTTTCCAAATTCTCATATTTTCTGTCACAGCCGCACCAGCCCTTCTTTTTTATGGGTATCGTATGGGCAGTCCTTGTGATGCTGGCTTTTATACCGGGATACAAAGGGGCTTTGGCTCTAGCTGTAGATACGACTCTTTTTCACGCCTATTCGATGATATTTATTGTGATCAGCCACTTTTTTCACGGCTTTTTGCTCACTACTTTTCCACGATTTTGTATGAGTGCACCGGTACCGCAGGCAACATATGTCAGGCTCTTTTATATCTATGAATCCGGAGCCGCTCTGTTTCTGACCGGTGCAATCCTTTACGCTCCGCTTGCACTTTTGGGAATGGTTCTGATATTTGCAGGCCATATTTTTGTAGTAAGCAACTTCAGGCAGATATATCTGGCCGGAAGCTCACCGGAGAAAAAAGACCCTTTCTGGCTTCTTGCGGCTCATACAACCGGACTGGCCGTTCACCTGCTCTTTATCGCCGGATTTACACTCACCCTGCTGGGAATTGAACTTCCCTGGCAAAGGGCGGCATACGGCGGCGGATTCTACCTCTATCTTGTCTTTTTGACATTTACCGTTGCACAGAGGATGATACCCTTTTTCAGCCATGTGATGGTAAAAAAACCTGAAAACTTCATCGCTGTTATATACGGAGCACTCGCACTAAAAACGATTTTTTTCGCTGTAGGTTTCACTGTAGCGGAAGCTGTAATCACTCTGGCTGCAGCCGTATATCTGTTGAGAGAGTTTTTGAGCTGGAAGCTTCCGGTATTCAGCTCTCCGGCAATTTTATGGGTACTTCACATGGGGCTTTTCTGGCTTCCTGCCGGTCTGTTTATAGACGGTATAACTTCTCTTGCACAGTTATGGATGCAGACATCTTTCATATTTGCGGGAATGCATCTGGTAGCCATCGGGTTCATGGTTACGATTCTCATAGGGTTCGGTACCAGAGTCACTTTGGGGCATTCCGGGCAGGTTCCGCATGCAGACAGACTGACTATTGCACTCTTCTGGTTTACCGAAGCTGTAGTCATTGCAAGATTTTGCTATTCTCTGGCAATGGGACTCGGTCTGAATCTGCAGTGGCTCTTCGATCTTTCCGCAGCTATGTGGATTCTTCTTTTTATTGCATGGGGAGCCCGTTTCGGGCCGGTGCTTTTTCGGGGTAAAAAGGAGAGCTGACTACTCTCCTTCAGTTAATCCCATCTTCTCCTGATACTCCCGCATCTGCCCTCTTATCTCATTTATATATGCGGGTATAACCCCTTCTCCCTGACTCCACTCCACTTCAATATCCGGACCGTACCCGGCTCCCATCTCCTCAATTTTGGTCATATACTCCTCTATGGTATCGCATACGACACTCATTCCGGTCTGTTCATCTGTAATCTCTATATACCAGCCGCCGAGCGGCTTCGCTTTTATTACCGACTTGAATTTCATTCTCTCTCCTTATTTTGTTCTCCATACAGCATACCCTTTGAAATCGCGTCAAAACCTATAACTCTCTTTGCGTTATGCTCTCTCATGAATTTCAGAGCACTCTCTTTGCTTTTGAACGGTATCAGCCTTATACCGCCCTTTTTATCCGGAGCGTCGATATATACATACCACGCACGTTTTGCCCATATCGGTTTTTTTGTAGAGTAACCGCGCACCACCATTTTCAATATATGCATTTTGATATTGCCGAAATCTCCCCAGCGGTTCGGTTCGAAATAGAATTTCATCATATCCACGACACCGTCGAAAGCGAGGTATCTGATTTTACCGTTTTTCTCATAATATATGAAAGCCGCTATTTCAGGGTGTTTATGGACGAACTTCCCGCATACGGGGCATCTGTCGAGACCGCTGCCCTCACCTGATTCAGCTTTACAGACAGGTGATATCGCAAAAAAGAGCATAAAAACCGCTATGAATGTTACCGCTTTTTTCACAACAGTCCCCCGTTCTTATTACCGAAGCAGATCGATACTATAACTGCTTTTTTTGCTATTCAAAAGCAAAATTACATATCCAGATAGCGCACAAGACCTGCCGATAATTTCTTAAACTCCATTATGCGTGTTCCGCCGTATCGTTTAACAAACAGTTCCGCACGTGATTTGGATGAAAGCGGTATCAGGTCGTCTCCATGGGGGCCTATGAGTCGGCTTCCAAAGACATACCACGCTTTTTTCGCATCTATTCTGCTGCCGTCGAGATAATCTTTTACATACATCCTGTCGACTTCACTGCTGCTCTTTACGCCGTATTCCGGATATCTATGCGGACTGAAGTAAAACTGCAACATCGACTTCACGCAGCAAAAACGTAACTTTTTCCCGTTTTTAAGAACCATCTCGGTCTGGAACTTCGGATATTTGTCCACCTTCATCTGATATACAGGGTCCAGTTTGTTCGGAGTGTTCCCCCAGCCGCTTTCCGATGCATAAAGAGCCAGAGTCAACATAACCGACAGAAGGAAAAATCTTCTCATATAAACAGTCTCCTTTTTCACTATAAAAGATCTCTCTTTCTAAACGCACCGTAACCCAACAGAGCGAAAACAATTCCCAAAAGTATCGGATAGAACACTGCATAGAGCATCAAAAACGTATGACCCAAAGAGTCCAGCAGATAGTATGCCACCGGTCCTATAACGGTCAGTTCCGGATCAAAAAGAGCGATAGCGCCTATGCGAAATGCTTCAAGCGGATTCAGCATCGCTATAGTAAGAATAAGCTCATCCGACATTCTATTCTGCATCATAAGCCCTATCAGTGCAACATCTATGAAGGCAAGCAGAACTATCCAGACCGTAAAAGAGAGGCCGAGAGCTATATCATGCGACTTGACTATCGTAGATATGAAAAAAGCTATGCCCAAAAAGACGCTGCATATCGAAAAAATCAGCGCAGAATAGAGAAATATCATGGCCCACGGCATCTGGCCGCCCTTGAAAAGCCCCCATGCAACTCCGACAAAAAGAGCAACAATAACCGGAAAAAAGACTGTAACAAAACGGCCGACCAGTTTCCCCCAGTAGTACTCTTTCAACGAGATCGGGAAAGAGAGCATATACTCGAGCACATTGCTCTCCCTGTCGCTGGAGATCGACTTGACGGTCGTGATGAGTATAAAAATCGGCAAAATTATAATAGTGACCTGAATAAACACAAGCAGCAGTCGGCTGAGCCCTGTAAAACCCATGACTACCGAATCTGTGATACCGCTTATGAAAAAAAGCCCCATCAGCCCGCCGAAAACAAAAGCATAGACATAAAACCATCTCGCCCTGAGACTCTCTTTTATATCCAGATACGCTACCAGCCCAAGATTTTTCATCTATTGTCTCCGGCTCATCACACGTCTTTTGACCTCGTCAAAATCTATAACCTCGCCGTTACCGGCATCCTCTTTTTTCTCGTATGCGGTAAAACCGAATCCCATCGGTGTAACCTGGTTTGTCGAGTACCAGGCCTTTCTTGCATCGATCCACTTTCCGGTTTTCGCATCTTTGATCCAGATGATCGCCTTGTTTTCCCAGTCGTGTCCATCTTCCTTGAACCAGAGGATTGCACAGCCGATATCATCGAACTTGTAATGCTTGCGGCTTTTAGGATCGATCACCTGCACCGCATAATTCCTGTCGCTTATAGCCATCTTGCAGCGCTCGCACATGTCACGATCCCAGTGCATCTTTTCCGGATTTCGCCACTCTTTTTTCTCGCATCCTCCAAATCCCGTCATAAACGAGACAGAGAGCAGAACAAGTAAAAATACCTTAAATCTTCTCATCTTCAACCACCTTTCCGAGATCCATATATATTTTGCGATTCACGAGCCCCTCTACCTCTTCTAGACGGTGGGTTATAAAAATCGACGCATGTTCATAGTCCAGAGAGCTGAGCAGTCCGTAGAAGTGCTCTCTGGCTTTCGGGTCCAGGTTTGCCGTAGGCTCATCGAAAACAAGCAGACGGCTCTTCTTTGCAAGAGCAATAGCGATCAGAAGTTTCTGTTTCATACCCCCTGAAAGTTTAAAAAAGGGCTTGTCGATATGTCTTTTTACATCCAGCTCCATAGCCTCCGACTGGGCCATGATACGCTCTTTTTCCGTCCCGGTACTCCTTTGCACAAAAGTGAGCAGTTCGGATACACTCAGCTTTACCGGAGGAGGCAGCTGCGGTATGAAACCTATATTCGCAAGAACCTTCGTACGCTCTGTAATCGGATTGCAACCCTCAACCCGGACAGTTCCCCCATCAAGATGATAGAATCCCAAAATAGCGCGAACAAGTGTCGTTTTCCCGGCGCCGTTCGGCCCCATCATAGCAACCTGCTCCCCGACAGCTATATCGAGCGTGACATCGTCAAGCACTTTGGCCCCCATAAATTTCTTGGTCACATTCCGTACTTCGACAATATTCACGCCTCTCCTTTATACAAAATCTTTAAGTCTGAATGTGTAATTATACGCATCAGTGTGGCAAACGTCAAAACATCTGCCGCACAGCGTGCAGTCGCCGTTGACTACAATCTGCTTGTCAATACCCTTCTCTTTTCGTTCTTTGTCATATTTGGGTTTTGTAAATTCTATCACATGATTTTCGAAACACGCATCCAGACATGCACCGCAATGGTCGCACTTTTCCATATCCCACTGCACCTTCGTGGTGCTGACCCATCCGATGAAGTTGTAAGTGGTTCCGACGGGACATATATATTTGCACCACATCCTTCTGGAGTAGAATATCTCGAAGAGCAGAATCACTAGAACCCAGACGATTGCCAGACTCCAGCCGTAAGTGATGAAACGGCTTATGATCCCTATAGGATTGATAACCTCAAAGACCAAATAGCCGTCGACAAAGGTGACAATCAGAATGACAACCCAGAACGCAAAACGTATTCTAGGATCCCAGCTTCTCTCCTTTATCCACTTTTTTGATACAAGCTTCTGGTGAATATACTCTCCTATCTCGCTAATTACCCCATACGGACAGGCCCAGGCACAGAAACTCTTTCCACCCACGAGCAGATAGAAAACGGCGATCGTCACCGAGCCTATAATCATATTCGTATGCAGCTTGTGTGTCGCAATAAACGTCTCTATGACGGTAAAAAGATCGATAAGGTGGAATCCCAGCAGGCGCGAGCCGTTCATGGTACCCTCAAGAAGCTGGACATCCACATGATACGATATGAAAAAGGCGATATTTATCAGTATTACACTCATCCAGCGCCAGAACCGCCATGTCGGGCGAATACCCCCGCTCTTGCTCCTGTAATAGAAGGTCGACAAAAACGGCGCACGAATGATCTCTCTTATGCTGCTGTTGTATCTATCCATTCTTTATCCTTTAGGATGCAGATACCTACTTGTTGGCTGCATCCAGTTTCTCTTTGAACGTTCCTATCTCTTTACTGAGCGCTTTTAGGTCATCATCGCTCATCTTCGAAAGCAAACCGTACATTACGTAGTTTTTGCGTTTGCCCGATTTGAAACTCGTTAACGCTTCATAAACATCCGCCTCACTCTTTCCAATAAGTCTCGGTCCTATGGCACCTTCGCCGTTGACACCATGACAGGAGGAGCATTTCTGCTTATATAGCGGGCTCACTTTGAATGCCATCGCGCTTCCGGCACGCTCCTTGAGTGCTTTCAGCTTTCTGGCCACCTCGTCTTCAGCTTTTTTCGCCTCCTCGGCTGCAGATTCCTGAGGCTTGATTATCGGCTCGACACTCTTTTGAATCGGTACCTCTTTGGACTTTTCGATAACTTCATGAATCTGCTTGAAGCGCTCGGCCTTTTTGTCGAGTTCCATCATGAAAACGACCGCCCAAAGTGCCAGAAGTGTGGCTATTGCGGCAATAATATGTCTAATCATTGTTGTCCTTTTCTAAGTTCTTGTATCTGGCGGTTAAATTTAGCAATCTCCGAAGCTATGCTTTTAAGTTTATTGTCATCCATTTTTTCGACAAGCTCTTTCATAAGCGCATTCTTTTTCTCGCCGGATTTGAATTCCAGCAAACGCTTATATATAAAATCACCGTCTTTTCCCAGCAGGGAGGGCCCTATTACTCCATTGGCGTAATCGTCATGGCATGGTGAACATTTGACTATAAAATCCCGGCTCATCTTCTTTATCATCATCGTTACCATAACATGCTCATAGGGAGAGCGGATATTCAGATATGCATCTATAGTGGTGCGGCGCTTCTCTTCGGGTGCCTCTTTCGCCTTCTCTTTGTTGTACGAGTAGTAGAACTCACCTGTATTCTCTTTCGAACTCTCTTCACCGACACTCTTTTTCACGGCACCCGGCGTCACCTTGATCTGCCCGGATGCGGCCTGCTTCGCCTCCGACTTCTCCTCTTTCTTCTCTCCGCAACCGGCAAAACCTATGGCCAGAACAACCGAAAGCGTCACCGCCGATATCTTATTAAGCATTGCTACTCCCTCTGTTTTTGTATATATCCGCATAGCTTTTGCGCGGTATGACTTTTATAACGTCTACCGGACAAAGCTCCACACACGCCCCGCAGCCGTTGCACGCCTCCCTGATCTCAGGAAGCATGCCGCCCCCTTTGGCCGCGACCATCCCGATAGCCAGGGTATGATCCGGATGGAAAGGGCACATGTCGGCACATATCGTACACGACTCCTCGCCCCGATGCTTCTCCAGCTTGATCAGCAGCTCTTTTTGAAGCTGCACTTTTTCAGGGTCGTTTGGAGCGACTTCAACCTTTTTATCGCGGTGCTCTTTGGCTGTAAGCACTTTTGTATGGTCATATATCCGGTCTATCGCACTGTCCGGTACCGGTTTGCCGATTTTAGCGAGGCATCCGTCAGGGCTATGAACCAATGCAATACCCATGTGGACATACTCTATACTGTCATGTTCATGGTCGAGCGCACCGCTGGGACATGCGAGTATGCACGGAAAAGCCTCACAGAGGTAACATCCCCGATCCCTGGGCTCGATATAGGCCATTCCGACCCCTGCCTTGCCGTCTATATCCTCCAGCAGTATCGAGTCGTACGGACAAACCTGCAGACACTGCCCGCACTTGATACAAAGCCCTAGAAACTCATCTTCATCTACCGCACCCGGAGGTCTTAGACGAGGCTCTTTCGGTTTTAGATAAGGTCCGCCCACGATGCCGGCAGCGGCAACAAGGCCCAAAACACCAAGGCCCGACATCTGCTGCATAAACTTACGACGTTTTTTCTCTTCAGGTGTCATTGTGCAACCCCTCTTTCTATATCTTTTTCAAACATAACGGGATGGGCATCGCTCAGGAGTTTTATAGGCTCCGATATCGGTGCCAGCTTGGCAAGAAAATTCATGATCGTAATAATCGGAGAGGCATAGAAAAATTTTACGTTAGGATTCAGCAGCCACATTCTGTCGGCATAATAGAACAGAGTATAGGGAGTATCTCCGATTCCGTCCATATTCTTGTCGAACCCCTGGTAGTCATCCCAGTAGTTTCCATCCCAGTGATTCTGGGACGAATGCATCAGCGTTTCATCATCGTCAACTACATTTTCAATATTTCCTTTGAAAATATTGCCCGTAATGTTGTTGGCGACACTGAGAGAATGAAAATGGATTCCCTCCGAATTGTACAAGATCCTGTTCCCCGTAATTGTATTGTTTTGATCGGGCTGGTATGGCGAACGGTCAAGATAGAGCCCTCTTGCACAGTAGATAACCGTATTGTCTTTAAGCACAAAATTGCTTGCATCCTTAAGGCCGATACCGAGGCCCGTAGTGCCTAGAGAATTCTGTATAACATTTCCGACCGCCACCGTATCTCTCGAATACATGAAAAATATGCCTACTGAATTGTGCTCATATCTGTTGTAGAGCACATCGTTTCTTCCCGCGTACATAAAATGGAGCGAATATCTGCTGTATTCTCCAAAGTTATGTGCAATTGTATTGCCGTGTGAATACCATACTACAACATCTCTTGAATGGGTAACATGGTTGCGGCTGATATTATTGTCCGTGCAGTACCATAGCCTGATGGCATCGCCCCTGAGCCCAAGTGAATACGGTTTGGATCGTATCCAGTTGTGCGTTATGGCGGAGTGTTTCACCTGATCTATATCTATGCCGAATAGGCAGTCGTCTATTTTGCAGTTGTCGACCTTAACATGCTCGGCTTCTTTTATAGAGACACCCGCATCTATGGACTGATGCTCACTTCCGCTTCCGACTATTGTAAGATTTTTCAAGGTGACATAGGAGCTTCTGATTTTCACAACTGTACCGTTGCCGTCGCCGACTATTTTCGCACTTCTGTCGATACCGTCAATGATCAGAGGCTTCTTTATGACTATGTTACCCCTGTACTCTCCGGCCGGAAGTTCCAGTTTGGAACCGGGCTCGGCACTGTCTATCGCTTCTTGCAAAACATTCGCTTCCACAAGGGAGAGAATGAGAAGAGTCAGACAGCAGGCTTTTGCCACCATATCTTTCTATGCCGCCTCTGCCATCTGTTTACGAGCTTTGCGCTTGGAAATAATCGCCAGCAGACTGAAAAAACTGATCGCCAGCAGAAGCCAGAATCCGGTCGTCGGGTAGGAGTGTGTCGTAAACTGCGCCACTTTGCCGTCGCCGAAAACCGTAGGCATAAACGGTTTTATCTTGAAAGCACCCCACGAATGCATATGGTGTCCGAACCAATAGAGCCAATAGGCGTAGAAACCTAGAAATATGAGCGGCAAAAAGACCGGAACAAGCATCAGGATATCCAGTATTTTGGAATCATACAGGATATAGTAGACCATCAATAGTGCAACAAATACCAGTGCATAAGGTGCCAGAGCCCTCAGGTACGGTGCTCCTCTCTCCATCGGGTCCATTCCGATGTAATGGTTGATCGTGTTCATCTCATGCACGTCACCGCTGAAACCGTCGAAATGGTAATAGACCGGAATACCTTCCGGAAACGTCTCTTTCGGATAGTTAGGCGCTTCAAGTGCCACATACCAGATGGGCGCTGTGACTACAGAGAGTTCTGCATCCTCTTCAATCATCTTTTTCAAATCACCTACAGCATCTTTCGGTGTAGTCGTACTGACATACTGACCTTTCTGGTAGTAGTTCCAGACTTTGTAGGAGATCGCAGGGATCTCGTCTGCCTTGCCGATTCTGGCCAACTCCACAACATTATGCGTAAGTACAGCCGGAATTACAAACCAGTAAAGCAGAATTCCCAGTGCAATCAAGGTAAAAATCCTTGACTTGACCAGTGAATTTTTCATAAGCAGTTCCTTTCATGCGGAAATTGATAGATTATACCTCAATTGCCTGTAAAAATATTTTGATAACGATCAATAATATATTCATGAATTATATTGAATATAACTTTTAAAAATACTTTTATATGCAATTGCAGGCGATGTTTCCAAGAAGGAAATTATAGGCCGGGATTAAAACCCGGCCTTTTGGTGAATTAGAAGAGGTTGGCGTTTTCGTCAACCCATTTGAAGTACTCGATAATATCTTTAACTTCCTGATCACTCATGCCCTGGTTCGGCATTCGCAGATTGAAGTAGTCAATCATCGACTTGACATATGGATCTTTGTACATCTTCTCGGGGTTCTTGACGAAGTTGTAAACCCACTGCTCTCCATTCTCATGACGCTGAAGAACACCTGTAAGGTCAGGTCCTGAGCTTACTTTTCCGATGACGTGACAGCCGCCGCATCCGCCTTCGTTGAAGGCTACTTCACCGCGTTTGGCCGCTTCACTCATAGGAGTCGCAACTTTTCTGATAAGGAGGTCTCGTGCACGGATTCCGACATCCGCAGTCTTGACCATATACTGCCAGATCATGTTTTCGAACAGAATCGCTTTTTCGAGATCACCCTTCTTGTAATACTCGTCGGCTTTCTTTTTCTGTTCCGGAATCTTGCCGTACTGATCAAGAGCGTCCTGAACAAGAGCTTTGATCGTCGGATACTTCTCATAGTGGTTCTCTTTGAGGAATTTCACGACGCTTTGAATGACTTTGTCGGTAGCGGCATTTGTCGCAACGATTTTGTCATACTCTTTTTTGAGCTCTTCCGGAGACATCTTCGCCATTTTCAGCTTCTGTGCGGAGACATACTTCTTGTTCGGATCTTTAACAGTCAGATAACCCATCATCTCAAGGTGCAGAGCCGAACAGAATTCTGTACAGTAGTAGGGGAATACTCCCTCTCTGTCAGCTTTGAATGTAAGAGCCACTGTTTTACCCGGCTCGAGTGACGCATGTATATTGTACTGATCGAGAGTAAATCCGTGAGTTTCATCTTCAGCACGCTCTAGGTTTGTCAGGTAGAAAGTTACGGTATCGCCAAGGTTTACATTGACATGTTCAGGGTTGATGTGTGATCGTACCATCGTACCGTAGACATAGACATGGTTCCCTTTGCGGACGATCTTCTCCTGTCCTGCAAGAGTTTTACCTCTGTGAATCTTTCCGGTAAACGGATTTGTTCCCATTTTGTATCTAACGTGCGTATGCAGTTTGCTTGCACGAATCGCTACAGCCTGGTGCGGTTCACCGAGCGGTAGAGGCATGTCGTACAGAAGCTGCATCTTCTTGCCTCTAATATCTATAAGCTGATGGTTCTGCGGATGCAGTGGTCCGATCTCGTTGAATCGGTCGATCGCCAGTTTGTTAAGAGCGATAATATAGTCTCCCTGGGGATCTTCAGTCTTGCCTTCCATACCGCAAAGGTGTCCGATATTGTAGTTGACGTTTACTCGGTCTTCAACTTTACACTGCAGGTAGTTCCACTTGACAACCTGGCTGTCGACATACAAAGAGGTATAGATTTCGCCTTCCGTCTTCCACTTCGGTCCATACTGGTTGTGGAGTGGTCCGAGGCCAAGTTCAGCCTGGCAGTGTGCCGCTTTTTTAAGATCGAGAATCGGAATGCCGTAAGGATCTTTGCCGGCGTAGTCACGGTTTTTTATCAGCTTCTGGATTTTGTCCCAGCTGTATACTGTCGCGTGAGTGTCGAGCTTTCCGCAGACTACGATATATTTGCCGTCAGGGCTCACATCCACACCGTGCGGAGATTTCGGTTCCGGAATGAGGAAAAGCGCATCATTTTTAACAGCCACTTCAATCGGAACAACCTTATGTCCGTTGATAACTTTCACATTTTTCGGATTTTCGGCAAGTTTTGCCAGTTTTTTCCAATTGTAGACATGAAGGAAGTCGGTATCGTTTCGGCTCATACCCGCTTCGAACGGGGGAAGTCCCTTTTCTATACCGCCTGTATACATCTCCGAGTTGAAAGAGTTTGTGAAACCCCATCCGTAGCTCGCCTCTTTACCGGCATCGGAGAGATCCTGCATATATGGAGGCATCTCTATCGTGAATGATTTATCCGGAACGAGTCGACCCTTCTTGTGATCGAATTTCCATACCGTAACACCGCCTCTGTAGGTCTCTTTGTACTCTTCGATCGGGTGGTAGTTGTTGTCAAACGGTGCCGCATACTGGCACGCTTCCAGAACATACTCGCTGTTCGGAGTGAAAAATGCGCCGCCGTGGTCAGATTTGAAAACCGGGTTGACCACTATCTGTTTGGTCACGAAGTCGGCAAGGTCTATGACTGCAAGACGCGGATTCGCC
The DNA here is from genome assembly GCA_964479605.1 of uncultured Campylobacterales bacterium. Classification (GTDB taxonomy): domain Bacteria; phylum Campylobacterota; class Campylobacteria; order Campylobacterales; family Hydrogenimonadaceae; genus Hydrogenimonas. The sequence continues at coordinate 15,319 of CAYZMY010000007.1, forward strand.
TTGTCGTTGATGATAAGCCACTTGCCGTCATATCTACCGTTCGTTTCAGAGATTGCCGGGTGGTGAGTATCTCCCCATGTAATCTCTTTGCCGCGTATCCAGCCCTGCTTCAATACCTTTTTGGTATCGTCGTCATAACCCCATCCCTGCCACGGTTCCGGTGTAAATACGCCGATATATTTCAAAATACGCATGGATGGAACACCATATACTATTACCTGTCCTGACTGGCCGCCTGAACTGAATACTATATATTTGTCCCGTCCGCCGCTTGGCGTATAGGTCTTGGCTGCCGCAAGCAGATCCTGCTGCGTCAACCCCCGCTCTTTCATCACTTTTTCAAGTTCCGAACTCGCGGAAGCCATCGACACGCCAACCATCGTTCCGATAGCTACCATAGATAGCTTCTTGATGATTGAACTCATGCTACCTCCTTTAAGTTTTCCTGAAATAACAGGCTGAATTTTTCAATTAATGAGAAAATTCAAACTGCATATTAGAATAATAGTTAATTTAGTGTTAATTTTTCTTGAAATAGGCCCTCTTTTTGTATAGTCAATTTATAATGCTTATAATATAAGCTTTTTTGTAACTCCCGGTACCGAAGAGAACCGGAAAATTGGTTACAATTAAAGTACGAGAAATAATGAAGGAGAAACGATGGCACAGAAAAAACCCCTTCCGATAGATGAAGAGATCCCTTTGGACAATACCAAATATATAGAGAGTGAAACGGACTTGCACGGCAATATAGTCGCCTGCAATGACTACTTTGCCGAAATATCCGGTTACTCAAAAGAGGAACTGATGGGGCAGCCGCACAATATAGTCAGACATCCCGATATGCCGAAAATTATTTTCAAACTTCTATGGGATAACATTCAGCAGGGACATAATATAACAGCCGTAATAAAAAACATGGCCAAAGACGGACGATACTACTGGGTATTTACCCACTTCGAAATAATCCGCGACATAAATACGAAAGAGATTAAAGGATACAGAGCATACAGAAAAATGGTCTCTCCCCATATTAAAAAAGTATTGGATCCTCTCTATAAAAAATTGACAGAGATTGAAAAAGAGGGAGGGATGGAAGCGAGTGAAAAAGCTCTAAACGAGTTTTTAAGTGAAGGCGGCGACCATATTACCCTCGACAACCTTATGGAAGAGATTCACAGGTTCTACTGATCTATAACTTTAAGAATTGCCCCACTCTTCTTCTTTTCGAGCCAGTCGAAGAGTCTGTCAAACGGTTCATTGGCCTTCAGCGTAGAGCTGTCTCCAACTAGAATGAGTTTGCTTTTCGCACGTGTCATGGCCACATTGAGACGACGGCTATCTTTTACAAAGCCGATCTCTTTGGCAAGGTTGGAACGGACGAAAGAGATGATTATTACATCTTTTTCTCTCCCTTGAAAGCCGTCTACACTTCTGACTTCACACTTAAGAGTTCTTTTCTCCAGTAAACGGCGAATCAGCTTCACCTGTGAAAGATATGGGGTTATTATTCCCATCTCTTCCACTGACACCCCGCACTTTGTCAAAGACTCCACCGTTTGCACAACCAGTTCGGCTTCACTCATATTTTCAAAAGAGGTTGAACGCGGCTGCAGTGACTCATCAGCGTCAATGTCGGAAGTGTCGGCGAATACAACAGGTTTTTTCGGATCGAGCAGCTTTTTATAAAAAGGCGAATCAGGCACACCCTTAAGCTCAAGCATACGATGGGCGCAAGATTTGTCGGCTTCGAGAAGGCCTTCATACATAAGAGTGTTCGGGAACTCCATTATTGTCTCGTTCATCCTGTACTGCACCCTGAGCATTTTGGAAGATACCCCCTCCATTAGCATTAGTCTCTCGAAAAGCGAGTGTTTCAGAATATCAAGACCGCTTATGACCGTAGGGGGCAGCTGCTTGTGGTCGCCGGCGAGAACCGCTCTGGGTGCGCGCATCAGAGGCAAAAGGGTTGAGGGTTCCATCTGCTGGCTCGCTTCGTCTATGACGGCGATATCGAAATCAATCCCCTCCAGTGCCTCGGAGCCTACCATCCCATTGGTAGACAAAACGACATCCGCATCCAATACAATTCTGCGCACCATCGACTCTTCCAGACTCCGTATCTTTTCAAAAAGAGTCTGCAGCTTCTCATCTTCGGCTATCCACTCTGCCATCGACCTGATAGTTGCGGTATCCACACCGCGAAAACTCCGGCCTCGGGCCGCAAGCGTTCTTACCCTCTCTTTCGACATTCCCCGAAGACGCGAAGGTGTCGGCTTGGAGTGTCTATCTCTTGCCTCTATCCGTTCACGAATCTGTTCGGCAAGCTCTCTTATCTTCAGGCTCTGCGGGTCTGCTTCCATACGGCTGAAGAGAGTGTAGCGCTCAAGCCCCTCTCCGACTCTTGCAGGGTGTCCTATGCGTACAAGACCCAATCCCTCTCTTTCCGCAAGTTTTCTGAGCATGTTGTCTACCGCTACATTCGAATCTGCAGAGGCAAGGACCCTCTCCCCCCTTCTGACGGCCTCTGCTATCACTTCAGTTACGGTTGTCGTTTTCCCAGTACCGGGCGGTCCATGGACAAGAACGATCTCGTTTCGACCTGCAGCAAGCTTCACAGCTTCGACCTGATCCGCATTCAGCCCGCTCTTTGAAATTTCCACCTCTTCCACATGAGGTTCCGAAGGAGTATTCAGCCCTAAAACGATATCTCTTACACTGCTAAACGGAGCTTTGATATGCCGCATCTTTTCAAGATTGCTCTCCATCCGCTTGAAAGTGACATCGTTGACATAGAGATCGATCCTTATACCGTCGCCTTTTACCCACGGCGGAGGCTTTTGCGAAAAGGCGACCTCCACGTAATTTTTCGCAACAGCCATAACGGTCGCCGTAAGATCGCTTTTGAGAGGTTCCCCGCGGCTGATCAGAACGATATCACCGCTTCCGATCTGCGTATCTATAATCTCATCACGGCTGAAACGGACTATAAAAAGGTCGAACTTCATTCCCGTACTGCGACCTCTGAGCCCGAGAACAGCCCTGCCGAAAATCTCTCTTTCCCGTCCGCTGACCGAGCGTATTTCACGTATCTGCGCATCCATCTCGGCCCTGCGTTCTACATCCAGAAGTGCACGGTACTCCTCTATATAGTCGTGGATCTTTTTTATTCTATGCTCGAGTTCTCGGCTCGGTACCATCTCTTTGGGAAGTTTGAAAAAGCTCTTTTTCGTAGGGATATACAGAATGAACCCGTCGGCTTCGTATACTTTTGCTATGTTGGAGGGTTTTATCCTGTAGCGCCTGAGCTGCAGGAGGCGGGCCCGCTCATCGAGGCGGGCCGGAAGTATAAAAGGGAGCGCACTTTTGCGAGCCATCAGTGGGTCGGAATCGGCACCGGTGCGCTGTAGTTCATTTCGGCAGGCTGCGACTCACGGTAAGCAGGAACCTCGTTTTGTTCCGGAGTTACGGTTTTGTTGTCTTCTGCCGGCTTTTCGGAAGCGGCAGGCTCTGCTGTAGTTGAAGGGACGGTCACATTCCCCTCTTCAACCGCCGGAGCGGTCGTATTCCTTTCAACGCACTCGGCTTTGGCCTTCTGGAGCTCCTCTTTCAGATCCTCCATGTCAAACTCCATATCATCGAGTCTGTCCTGCATAGCCATAACAGGTTTTACGTTCACACCGTACTCATACACAAGCTCTCCGCCGTCTTTTCCCTGCTTTAGAAGCACCGCTATGAAGATCAGAAGAAAGGCTATAAAAAGATTTCTTGCCCACGCCCTGCGTATAGCCATGGCTCCGGCTTTCAGAAGCAGCAGAACAGGTACGGCGTATACAAGATACGTACCGAGCAGTTTGTGAAACTTCAGCTCATCCTTCGCCTCGGGAGTGAGAAGTGAAAAAGCGTGAGATCCGTCAGCTTTTCCGGTAAAAAACGCACCCGCATAGACTATGACGGCCAGGGTAAGCAGAAAGAGCGACGTTACGCTTACGGCCGGTTTCTTCGCTTTCAGGTTTATTAACTCGATAAGCAGAACGATAACGGGAATCGCCACAACAAAGTGTACAAATATCGGATGCACCAGAAGAGGCACATCAAACGGCAGTTTTACAGGTATGTCGATAACGGGCAGATTCATAAAAACTCCTTATTTCCGGTCAAACTCCGGCCCGAAAGGGGCTAGCTTTAGAAGTGATTATACATCATTTTCCATATACCGAAGCTGTAGCCCCTCATCGGTCATAACGAATCCCTGAATCGTCACCTTTCCTTCATGCACAAGCTTGTGGTGGTGTTTGCACAGCGGTATCAGGTTGTATCTGTGGTTCTGGTGAAAGTGGCCTATTCTGCCTGACTCGTCCGACTCTGCCTGCGGGGCGATATGGTGCACCTCATCTACAGGCGCTCCGCATAGAGCGCAGCTGCTAAGGTAGAGCTCTTTGTTGTAGCGGCTTCTCTTCTTCTTTTTAAGGCGACGGAGCGCGCCCTGTTCATCTCCGAGAGACTCTCTTACCGCATAGGCGGTCTCTATAAAGCTTTTGTCCATATGAAGCGACTTGGCAAACTCCAGGCCGTAAAGTGTACTGCCCGATCCCGGCATCAGCTTGCGATTATAGACAAGAGTGTCCTTCACCTCGTCGTACTCGACTCCCAGATGAAGAAAAACGACCCCTTCAAGATCGGTAACGGTTTTAAGCTCCGTCAGTTTGTGCAGGTGCGTAGCAACGATAAAAAGAGAGTTCAGTTCATGCAGCCTCTTCAGTGTACTGGCTACTATTGCCAGGGCAGACTCCGTTTCCGTCCCGTGGCTTATCTCGTCTCCGAGTACGAGCGAACTGCCGGATGCGCGGTTGAAAATATTTTTAAGCTCCATCATCTCTATCGCGAAGGTACTGAGTCCTTTATAGAGATTGTCTTTGCTCACAATTCTTGTAAAGAGCTTCTCAAAGAGGTGAAACCTCATAGAAGCGGCAGGTACGAAGAAGCCGGCCTGAGCCATGATCACCGCCATGCCGACACTCTTCATCAAAGAGCTCTTTCCGCTCGAGTTGATACCGTAAAGCAAAATACCTTTTACGGGCCTGTTGTTACTCGCATTCATCGTTACATGGTCATGTTCGGGAAAATCGGAAACGTCACCCATCAATATATCGTTGGGAATATATATTCCGTTCTCTTCACGCGACTCAATGAGCGGATGGCGCAGACCGATAAATTCGACTCTCTGTTCATCCGCTTTTTTCTCCATTATCTCGGGTCTTACATAGTTGTATCTTACCGCCGCCCTTGCCGCGGCGATAGCCACATCGAAGCGGCCTACGAACGATATGATCTGCTCGAGCAGCTGCGAATATCTCTTCTCCAGCAGCTCCAGAGACTCCACATAGCTCTGTTTTATAAGTGCGACGATACGTGTCTGGTTTGCCATCACCGCCCTGGATATCTCATCTATAAGTCCAGAAGTTATCTTCACGCTGTTTTTCAGTTTTTTGTAGTTGAAGTCGCGCAGAAAATAGTGGTTTCCCTCCAGAAGCAGAAAACTCTCCATAAGCTCTTTTTCTATCATACCGAAGCGGGTACGGGTAACGTTCAGATGGTACCCTTCGCTTTCGAGCCATCCGATGCTTACATACTCCGTATCGCTCTTCTCGCTGCGGTCGAAAAAGTTTTCGATATGCAGACGGACCGCATCGAGCCGGGCGAACTCTTTTCTGTTCTCCTCAACCACCTGATCCACAAAGAGGTTGATGCCCGGCTGGAAAATATTGCTCTCGATCTGGTCGCGTCTGTACTTTCCGCACTCATCGAAGACGAAGGTGCGCTCAAGTTCGGCCGCAAACCCCTCTATCTGTATCCTCAACTCCTCCTCTACTTCGACTCCTACACCTTTGGCTTCCCATACCAGCTGTTCCAGAGCCTTCAAAGAGTCGTAGAGGTAGACTATCTCGAATGGGTGCAGTTTGCCGAGTTTTATGCGCCGTAAAATCCGCTCCAGGTCGTATATCTCTTTAAGTGTGTTTGAGAAGTTTTGGGTATGTTCCATCACCTTTTCAGTCAGATCGTAGCGCTTTTTCAGCTCTTTTGCATCGCATATCGGATTCAAAAGCCGCTCTTTGAAGAGCCTCTTGCCGATTGCGGTGGAGGTGAGATCTATGAGTTTGAGCAGCGTCATTTCATCAGGGTCGCGGCTTATGATATTGAGCTGTTCGAGGGCATTGTTTCCAAGATATACGAAGTGCTGTCCGCCCAGGAATATGGGGCGGTTCATCTTCTCTATCAGCGAAGCATCGTGTTCTATGATGAAATCGATAAGAAGAGAGAGCGATTCGGAAGCGTAAGGGTATCTCTCCAGATCGAGATACTCTATGGGGCTCAGAAACGACCTTATGCCGTAGACATTGGCGAAAAGTTCATTCTGATACGCGATCTTGTGTCGTGTACGTCCGGGCGTACATCTTATGTGCCCCTCTATCTCGAGATATCTTACTATCCACTCCTCGTCTATCGAACTGTCGCTGAGTGTAAGGAGGAGCTCCGAGGTGCTGTAGCTTTGAAGCTGGTTGAAAATCTCATCGAGTGCGAATGTTTTGTCCTCGCGGGTACCGTGGACTTCATTCAAAAAGGTCTTGCCGGTACTGACATCTATGGCACTGTAGCCGCATGAGTAGATTCCGCGGTTTATATCGACTATCAAAGATACAATGTAGTTTTCGGTAGGCTCGGCAAGGTAGTCGAAGTTCGTTCCGGGGGAGAGGATGTTTCCTATATACCGTTTGACTTTCGGCGGAGCACCCTTTTGGCGCACCAACACTATCGTATATTTTCTGCTCTGTACAAGGCGTGAAAGGTAGCGGTCTATCGATACGGTGGGAACTCCCGCCATCAGTGGATTGGCCACGGAGTTTTCAAGAATAGTCTTGTTTTTTCGAGTAAGCTGAATATTGAGGAGTTCGGCAACCTCTTTGGCTTTGCCTACCTTCATCTCGTCATTATTGACTTCATAGACTTCAAAGAAGGTGCCGACCTCCATCAAGACGACCGTATCCGGTCCGTACTTCCGTTCGAAAATCCGCTGCAGTTCGAAATAGATATCTGTCAGCAGTCTCTTCTTGTCATTGAGAAGTTCGTTTATCGCCTCGGTCTGCACTTGTCTTGGGCCCCGCTTTTATTATCCAGTTATGAGGATTATATCCTATCGGGGCTTGTGTAAAACTCAATCAGAACCGGATCTGCCCGTCTCTTTAAGAGATTACATTCCTCCGCATTTACCGGCGCCGCATTTGCCTTTCATCTCGCCCTTCATCTTCTCTTTCATCTTCTCTTTCATACCTTCGCCGCACTTGCCTTTCATTTCACCCTTCATCTTCTCTTTCATGCCGTCACCGCACTTGCCCTTCATCT
>CAYZMY010000008.1:0-22486 GCA_964479605.1 uncultured Campylobacterales bacterium
TTTGCCGCGGCAAGCAGAATCTTCTCTTTTTTACTGTCGCGCAACTTCTCTCCTTACTTCTTACTTAACGATAGGTAAGTATACAACAATTTTCTTTTATTTGTCAAAATTGCGGATTAACTCTTTGAAATGTCAACAAAATTTTAAGCAGATTAAATGGGTTGTAAAAAAATGCACAAAGCGTGTTATTATATTTTTGAAAGTTTTATATCTTTTAGACTCTCTTTTGAGTCTATTTCAAGGCTCAAAAGATATAGCAAGGATTACCGATGCGCCCGACCGAATTATTGCGTCATACCGCCATACTTGTTTCACTCCTTTTTCTGATGAGTGCCTGTCTCTCGACAGACTCGGCTTTTAACGGTGATGAAAACAGAACAGGAGTTGAAACGAATATCACCCTTCCGGCTCCGTCGGCCTCTTTGGTGTGTGAACACAGAGGCAGCGGCAGCGACTATCCGGTAGGGCCTGGTCAAAAGTACGAGAGTATCTCCGATGTTCCGTGGGATTCGCTTGGACCCGGAGATACGGTTCGCATATTCTACCGCGACGAGCCGTACAGAGAGAAGATAGTCGTGCGCACAGACGGAACGAAAGAGCAGCCCATACGTATATGCGGAGTTGCCGATGCGGACGGCAGATTGCCCATACTCGACGGTGACGGAGCGGTGAATGATCCGGACGACAGCGGGGCGTACGGTACATACGAACCTATGGAGGGGCTGGCGATGATACTGCTCTGGAACAGAGACTACGATTTGAAAGTTCACAATATTGTCATAGAGGGGCTGCATATACGCAATGTAAAAAATGGGTTCAATTATAGGCGATATAACGGCACGCTCGACAGTTATGAGGATGGCGCCGCCTGTATACGCATTCAGTCCGGTGACGATATCGTCATACGCGGTAACGAGCTGGAGAATTGCGGAAACGGCATCTTCACTATGTCGCAGGGATATAATGAGGCGCACCTTACGCGAAATCTGCTGATAGAAGGAAACTACCTCCACGGAAACGGACAGCGCGGCAGTTACCGTGAACATGGCGCCTATGTTCAGGCGATCGGAGTTGTATACCAGTTTAACCGTTTCGGTCCGAACGCTGCGGGTGCACTGGGTGTCTCTTTGAAAGAGAGGGCGGCAGGTTCCGTGATTCGTTACAACTGGTTCGACAGCGGCAATTCCAGGATGCTCGATATCGTGGAGGTCGAAGATGCGGCTGCCTGGTATATCGTGGATGAGTACCTTAAGGAGCTGGGCTGCAGCAGCGTGGCCGACTGCCCGGATATAGACGCACAGCGCCTGAAAAAGGTAGAAGAGGCCGATGCCGCATATCGGAAAACCTATGTATACGGCAACTTTTTCAGGCATATAGGCAGTGAAACGGAGGCGGGCAATATTCTGCATTACGGCAGTGATAACGATCCGGAGCTTTCGCACAACGGTACACTCTACTTCTATGACAATACCGTTTTGGCGATGCAGGATCGAAATGACAGCTGGCGCTTCAGGCTCTTCTATCTCGGCAACAGGGATGCTTTAATGCGATCCAAAGAGAAGGTGGAAGCCTACAACAATATCATCTATTTTGCCGGTGAAACATCCGAAGCCGCCTATTTTTGTCTTGACGATACAAACGGCGGTACGATCCGTTTCGGTACAAATTGGCTGAGTGACGGATGGCAGAGCGACGAGGCTGTTTCGGAGTGCTACTACGGCAATGCAGCCGACGGGCCTGTCGTTGAAGGAAGAGAAAATCTTCTGAATATAGAGGGAGCACCTCTTCCGATAGATCTGCAGACACTGGCTCCGGCCGACACACCACTTGTACGAGGTAAAGCTCAGGCACTGCCGGCTCAGCTGCCGCCGGTGGATTATCAGTATACGGCGGATATGAAGTTTTCAAAGCGGGCGGATGTGGAAGATCTGGGCGCACGAGATCTGCCCTGAAGCAGCGAAAAGCTCACTGCCGTATGCACTGCTGCTGTTACGGCACCGGCCAACAGTATCGTGCCGTAATATTTCATTCCATTCTTTTTTGCATTTTGGGCTACGCTGTAACCGTTTTTATGGTATAGTATTTTATCCATTTTACAAAAAGTTATACTTGGAGTAGAAGGGAAGAGTTTTTTTTGGAGAAGTAGAATGAATATCTACGTTGGAAATCTGTCGTACAGAATGGGTGATGGTGAACTTAGAGAAGTTTTTGAAGCGTATGGCGAAGTAAGCAGCGCAAGAGTTATCAGCGATCGCGAGACCGGGCGTTCGAAAGGTTTCGGTTTTGTTGAAATGCCGGATGATAATGCCGCAAATGAAGCGATTGAAGCTCTAAACGGCAAAGAGGTTGAGGGACGAAGCATCCGTGTAAACGAAGCACGTCCCAGAGAGCCGCGTCAGCCCAGAGGCGACTTCAACCGAAACTTCTAATACCGTTTCGAACTGTGCCGAACACGGTACAGCGTCAGCGGTAAAGGGGAGCGGAGCGGCCCGCTCTCCATCTCTTTTTAAACTTTCAAAAACATGATCGATTCTGAATTTTTTTACATGACGGATAGACGATGAAGCAGCGCGTCAACGACTTTACACTCTTTGAAGAGATATGGCATGCCGTATCACACGGATTCGGCCTTTTTCTAAGCACTTTCGGATTCGGAGTACTCGTGACACTGGCTGCTTTGAGCGGAGATGTCACCAAAATCCTGACCACCACTCTTTACGGTATCGTACTCATTTTGATGTACGGCGCATCCACACTCTACCACGCTATACCGCATCCGAAAGCCAAGTCTATTCTCCAACAGCTCGATCACGCCTCGATATATATGCTGATAGCCGGAACCTATACACCTGTTTTGCTGCTCGGTGTAAAAGGGGTTTTCGGATGGATACTCTTCGGCATAATCTGGGGGGCGGCAGCTGTCGGAATTTTTTTAAAATTTGTATATCCGGGCCGCTTCGAGCTCTTCTCTTTGATTCTGTACGCTGCGATGGGGTGGATGATAGTCGTGGCATGGCGGCCGTTTGTGGAGCATGCCGGCTGGCTGCCGATGATCTTTCTTTTTACAGGCGGTCTGATCTACACTCTCGGAATCTTTTTCTATGTCAAATCGTCGATGAAGCTGAATCATGCCGTGTGGCACCTCTTTGTGCTCGGCGGCACCGTTTTCCACTATTTTGCAGTCTTTTTACTTGTCAGGCAGTAGTGAAACACTCTATTTTATAACCCATCCTTTTAGCTGATTTACGAAAACTTTGGCCGACTGCTCGGCAAAATTTTCCATATACTGCTCGAATCTGCTCTTCTCTTTCCATCTGGCCTCGGCAACCCCGCTTAGGGTTTTTGTTAAAGCTTCAGCCGTTTTTATAGAGCCGATTTCATCTATAAGACCTGCCTCTTTCGCTTTTTTGGCTATGAAAATCTTTGCATCGGCAAACTTTTCAGGATGTTTTGGGTCCAGGCTTCTCGCTTTTGCTACATCTTCTACAAACATTTTATAGATATCGAAAACGTGGGTTTCGATCTCTTTTCGCTCATATTTTGTCCACTCCCTGAAAGGGGTTCCCGCCTCTTTGTACTTTCCGGCTTTCACAACCTGCGGTTTTATACCGATTTTGTCGATTAGACCTTTTATGTTCATCCCCTCCATTATGACGCCGATGGAGCCGATTGTAGCGGCGGGATTCGCTACGATTCTGTCTGCCCAGATAGATGCGTAATAGCTGCCGCTTGCCATCGTACCGGCCGCATAAGCTACGACGGGCTTTTTCTCTTTGAGACGCTTGAGCGCAAGGGCGATCTCCACGGATGGCGCGACGGCGCCGCCGGGTGAGTTCACAACGAAAAGTACACCTTTAATGCTCTTTTCGTTCGCCAGTTCGTCAAGCTGCTTCACGATCTTTGTGGAGTCCATGATCGGACCGGCAAGATCGACCTTGGCCAGGTTGGGTGGCTTTACGGACTCCGTTCCGGCCGGCGCCAGTATCAAAATCAGAATCAGGATAAATATAAGTGACTTGAAGTACTTCTGTATGAACTCCAGTGTCGCAGTGATGGGGTAGAAGAGCTTCTTGAAAAAATCTGACACGTCAACCTCTCTTTCCGGGTATCTGACGCGGCTGCGCCTTTTACTTTTTCGAGTGTATGGGAATTATAGCAAAAAGAGAGACCCGACCGGCCCCATTCGGCCCGATCGGGCAGAGTGCGGGTTTAAAGCCTATAGTCCGAACTGTTTAGTGTCGACCCACTCCATCTTGAGCATAGACCAGAAATCCCTGGCGAAGCCGTGTAGCAGGTAGTCGTAGGGTAGCCAGCCGTATCCGTGGTCTCCCCATCCGGCTCCCCATGAGTTTCTGATCAGGAAAGCCCCTTTGGTAGTTCTGTTGCAGAGTGTATTTTTTATCTTTTTGTTATCGTCGTAGCCGACCGCTACGATCGCATGCCCCCATTTGGCTCTCTCGCCGGGGCAGGGGAATGGGATGCCGCCGGCTACGTTCGAATGGGAGAATGAGCCGAATCCGAAAAAGCCGAACATCGAAGGAATACCGTATGCCAGGTAGAGTTTTACCCGGGCCAAAACCGTACTTTTCGAAATATTCAAACCGATCGGATCGTGGCAGAAGTATCTGAGCGCCTCGTAATTGTCCGCAACCGCATAGACGAATGAGGGTGGCTCCACATCGAATTTCGATATATCGTAAGGCCAATACTTTTCCGGTGCCACTCCCGTAAGCGTAAGTGCACCCATAGTGTTTCTGAGCCATGCCCCGGTATCTCCCGTCACTCGCATCAGATCTCTTGTAGTTTTATATATGAAGAGCCTTGATGCGTTAATATGCTTTCCGTGTGCACGCCTCTCGTAATACTCTATAACTCCCGCTGCGGCATTTGCGGTACATGAGCCAAGTGAACCCTGATTCTCCACAGGTGAGCACCATTGCCTCAAATCTACACTCGAGGGCAGAGCTTTCGGGATCTTATTCTCTTTGATACCCAGTTTTTTGACAATCTGTACAATCTCTTTCGTTTCTGGTGTGTAGTCTCTTAAATCCGGCATAGGAGGAATCCATCCGGTTCCAACCTCCTCTTCTGTAGGCAGAATCACTTTTTCATACAAGCCTTCCATCTCCATTATCCTTTCTTGAATATTTGGGGAGTTGTACCCCAGCCGGGTCCGGACGGGTTCCGGGCTTTGTCCGAAACCTGTTCGGCACCTACAGACAATATAGCCGATAAAAATTCTGTTTTTGTTGCATTCATGCAGTAGAGGCGGTTTGGGTCTGCTACGCCTATTTTTTAAAGGAGAAAACTAGCTGGTTTTCTCTCCTCCTATATATACGTTTTTTGCCTTTTCGGTATGCAAAAGCAGTTGCAGAGGCAGATCTTCGGGTGACTCTACGGGAGCGGGGAGTTTCAGCGTTATAATGTCGGCATGGAGCCCTTTGCGGATTCGGCCCGTTTCAATACCTAGAGCGTCGGCGGCCGTGGAGGTGGATGCGCATAGAAGCTTTTTTGCCAGGAGGTTGGCATCGGTCTGAGAGTGCAGCATCAGTGCGGCGCGCATCTCGTCCCAGAGGCTCAAAGAGGTATTGGAACTGAGTCCGTCGGTTCCGAGAAGCCAGGGAATATGCAGTTCGTTCAGCTTCTCCAGTCTCAGCCTTCCGCACCCCAGAAGCCTGTTCGATCTTGGGCAGTGGGTGACGCTGTGGCCAGCATCGGCTATCATTTCTAGAAGATTATCGTCTGCCTGTACGGCATGGGTCAGCAGGGCTCTTTTAGCCTCTATAAGCTGCAGAAACTCTTCGGGAAAACAGAGCGGGGTGCTCTGGCCGAGAAAGTTTTCAAAGAAGGGCTTGAAAGGTCCGCTGCCGCTTTCAAGCCACTCTTTTTCGGCTGGAGACTCCATAAAGTGCGCACTAAGCGGCATATCTCCTATATTTGAAAGTATTTTCTTTACGAGAACAGGATGCACGGAGTATGGGGAGTGTATGGCAACAGCCGGGATGAAGCGCTCGCTTACGACTTTTCGGCTCTCTTCGACTCTTTGCATGAAGTCCGCGTACAGAGCATCCACGGCGGCGGGCTGAGACCCTATGGCCTCATTGAAGAAAACGACTCTCTGGGGGGCCGCTTTGCAGGCTTTCATCTCCAGCCCGTAGCTGCTTACGGCACCGAATGTCGTGATTCCCGCCTGCAGCATCTGCTCCATCTGGCGCTTGTAGCATCGGGCTCTGCACGCATCCACAAGCTCGTCGCGCTTCTTAATGACGCTTTGAAGCCACTCCATGAAATCGCCGTATCTAAGCTCTGTTCTGTTGGCACCGAACTCCATATGAACGTGCGGGTTTATGAGCCCGGGCATCAAAATACTCTGCTTATCACCTTCTATCACCTCGGCATCAGGAAAAAGAGAGCATAACCGCTCTTTCGTGTCTACTGCTTCTATTCTGCTGCCGAATGCGACGGCTTTGTCCCTTGAAACCTCTTCGCCGTCGAACATCCATTCTGTCGAAACTATTTTCATATTTTTAAAATCCGTACTTTCCGATCTTTGCACAGATGCCGCAGAAGCGGCGATCTGAGCGCTGTTATAGGTTTTAATTAGAATTATGGCAAGTAAAGATAAAATAATAGCTAAAATCTTCAAAGGTAAAGGATGAGTATGAAAATAATGGTAATACAGGGACCGAATCTCAATATGCTGGGTCTTAGAGAGCAGAATATCTACGGGCCGATGAAACTTGAGCAGATTCATGAGCAGATGAGAGGGTTTGCGCAGCAAAACGGCGTAGAGATCGAATTTTTCCAGAGCAACCTCGAAGGAGAGCTGGTCGACAAGATTCAGGAGTGCCTCGGTGATGCCGACGGTATCATTATCAATCCTGCCGCCTATACTCACACCTCCATAGCGATCAGGGATGCTATAGCGGCGGTTTCCCTGCCTGCCATCGAGGTGCATATTTCAAATGTATATGCACGTGAAGAGTTTCGCCAAAAGAGTCTCATAGCACCTGTGTGTGCCGGCCAGATAGCAGGTTTCGGGCCGTTCAGCTACCATTTGGCGATGGTCGCAATGCTGCAGATTCTAAACGAGATAAAAGCGATGAAAGAGATGCAGCAGCAACAGCAGGATCAGCAGCAGGCATAGTCGTATGAACTATATACTCCGTGACGAAAATGCCATCTATTACGAGTGCGGCTACAGCAGCGACAATGCGATTTTCGTCAGCCTCGGGAGAGAGAAGTGGCTGATAACCGACAGCCGCTACACTCTGGAGGCAAGGGAGGCGGTAAAAGGGGCGGAGGTTGTGGAGGCTTCGGATCTTTTCGGTGCTTTGCGTTCGCTTTTAAGAACCTCCGCCGCAATGAGGGTCGTTTACGACCCGAAGGAGTGGAGTGTTTATGCGCTAAACCGGCTTAGTGCCAAACTGACCCATGTACGTTTCGTACCTAAACCGGATTTTTCACACCTGAAACGAATAATCAAAAGAGAAGATGAGATATCTCTGCTTAAAAGAGCCGCAGAGCTCGGACGCGAAGGGTTCGATACTTTTGCAAAATATCTCAATCTTTCCGGTCTCGACAGGCGTGAGAAGAGGCTTCATTTCGAAGCCAAAGCGGCGATGAGCGACTATGGTGAGTTTGAACTCAGTTTCGACCCTATAGTCGCGATAGGTGCCAATGCCGCGAAACCGCATGCACTCCCTACGGATGTTGTGCTCAAAGAGGGTGATCTTCTGCTTGTGGATGCCGGATTGAAGTACAAAAGATACTGCTCCGACAGGACAAGGACCGTCTTTGTATCGGAGGGTTTCGGCTTTGAAGATGAGCAGCGTTTCACTTCCGCCAAAATTCAAAGAGCCTACGATCTTGTGCGCAGCGCCCATGACAGGGCTATTGAGAGTGCCAGATCGGGAATGACGGGGGCCCAGATAGACCGACTGGCGAGGGAAGTGATAGAGAGAGGCGGAATGGGAGAGTACTTCGTTCACTCCACCGGCCACGGCGTCGGGCTCGACATACACGAGATGCCGTACATCTCGGCACGCAGTTCTACCGTTGTGGAAGAGGGCATGGTCTTTACGATAGAGCCGGGCATATACGTTCCCGGAGAGTTCGGCATACGTATTGAAGATATGGTGGTGATCTCGAACGGAAGGGCGGAGATTCTGTGACGGCGGAGCCGAAAAAGGGGCATAGACTCTTTTGCGGTCGCGGTTTCCCGAAGCGCTTTCGGCCTTCGGGCATGCAGCACCGAGCATTGATAGGGATGGGAGGCAATATCGGCGAGGTCGAAAAACGTTTCGAGAGAGTGTTGCACTACTTTGAAATATCACCTCTTCTCAATCCGGTAGCGACATCGATACTGCTGAAAACCCCCCCCTTCGGCTACGAAGAGCAGCCCGATTTCATCAACTCCGTAATCCTTGTCGAAACCAGGCTGGGCCCGCATGCTCTCTTGCGATATCTATTATGGGTAGAGAAGCGTTTCGGCCGCAAAAGGAGTTTTCCCAATGCCCCGAGGAGTCTCGATTTGGATATAATATTTTTTGACAATCTGCAATTGAAGAGCCGGCGGCTCACTATTCCGCATCCGCATTTTTTCGAGCGCGACAGCGTGATGATACCGCTGCGGTATCTGCAAGCCGGCGGCTACAGGGCGTTTTGCAGCCGACATAGGAGGAGGTTGGATGAAGTTGATGACTTTTACGGCACCCACACCCGCACAGGCGCTTAAAGCGGCGCAGCAGGAGTGCGGTGAGGATGCCCTGGTTGTCAGTACCAAACAGATCAGAAAGAAGAGTCTAAGCCAGACGGCGCTTTATGAGGTCGTCGTCGCGATAGAAGATACTCCTCCCGAAAAGAGAAAAAAGAGCAAAACCGTAAGAGCGAAAGAGCCTTCTTTTCAGGAAAAAGGCGTAAAAAAAGATCCGCAAAATGTTCATGAAGATGTATTGGTGAACATTTCGAAAGCGGCGAAAGAGATCTCTGAAATCGCGAATATCTCCACTCCCGTTCGTGAACGTCCTAAAGTGAAGGTGGAGGTCGAAGAGGATGTAGGCGCCTCTTTCGACAAGAGGATGGAGATGGAGGAGTTGAAGGATATAAAGGGCGAGCTGCTCAAGCTCTCCGATAAGATCAAGCTCATACAGAATATGGTCTGGGAGGAGAAAAAACCCCTTCAGCCCGGAGTGATCCCACCCGAGTTTGCCGAAATCTACCGAATCGCAAAAAACAGCGGGATGGATGCGGTTCACCTGGATGAGATAATGCGCCTGACGCTGGAGCATATGCCTCTTCAGATGCGCTCTTCGACAAAAACGGTCCGACGCTACTTTAAGACGCTGCTTCGAAAGATGGTACCGATAAGAATCGAACGCGAGTTGGTGCCGCCGCAGAAGCGGATTCTGATGCTGGTCGGACCTACCGGAGTGGGCAAGACGACCACCCTCGCAAAGCTGGCCGCCAGATATGCATATATGATGGATAAAAAGTACAAAGTAGGCATAATAACGCTCGATACATACCGAATAGGAGCCGTGGAACAGCTCATGCAGTATGCCAAGATGATGCGCATAGGCATAGAGGCCGTTGTCGATCCGCCGGAGTTTTTGACGGCCCTGCAGGCGCTCAGGCATATGGATATCATCCTCATAGATACCGTCGGAAGCAGCCAATATGACAAGCAGAAGATCGAAAAACTGCAGCAGTTTCTCTCTTCCAATACCGACGTCGGGATCGATGTGAGTCTGGTTATGGGTGCGCCTACCAAGCTCGAAGATCTTCGGGCAATCTACAACAACTTTTCGATACTCGGCATAGATACGCTCATATTCACCAAACTGGATGAAACCAGGGGGTTCGGAAACATATTTTCGCTAGTCTACGAGACCGAAAAACCTGTCAGCTATCTCTCGATCGGGCAGGAGGTTCCCGATGATCTGATGTGTGCCGACAGCGACTATCTGGTCGAATGTCTGATGGAAGCCAAGGCCGAGAAGGAGAGGCGATGAGTACGCAGGCAAGCAAGCTTGAAGCTCTGATGGATGCCCACCGCAACGGGAACGGCGGAACCAGGGTTATAGCGATTACCAGCGGAAAAGGGGGCGTGGGCAAGAGCACTCTAAGCGCCAATATCTCTTATGTACTTGCATCCCGAGGCTTCAAAGTGGGACTTATGGATGCGGATATCGGGCTGGCCAACCTGGATGTGATGTTCAATGTTCGTGCGCAGAAGAATATTCTTCATGTTCTCAAAGGCGAAGCCGGATTCGAAGATATTGTAATACCGCTGGAGGAGAATCTGTACTTGATTCCCGGAGAGAGCGGCGACGAGATACTGAAGTTTTCGGATGCCACGATAGTGAGCCGTTTTATCGACGAGTCTCAGATGCTCGAAGGTCTCGATTTTCTTATCATAGACACGGGAGCTGGTATCGGAGATACTATACAGATGTTCCTGCGTGCGGCTGACGACGTGGTTGTAGTGACGGTCCCGGATCCCGCCGCCATTACCGATGCCTACGCGATGGTGAAGGTGATAAGCAGGATCAAAAGCGATCTATATATGGTGGTGAATCAGGTGCGCAGCCAGAAAGAGGGGGCGAAGATATTTGATACAATTAAAAAGGTGGCTTCCGGAAATATAGGCGAAGATCTGCAGCTCAGGATGCTTGGTTCGGTACGTTACGATGCGCATGTGGCCAGGAGTGTGAAGCAGAGAGTCCTTGCGTGCAAAGAGCTTTCAAATATCGCCCCGGCCGTCGAAATCGAGAGCATTGCGCTGGCCCTCGCCGACAAAAAGGAACACAAAATGCTTGATAGAGGCAGAGAGGGCGGAATCGGCACCTTTTTCAAAAAGCTGCTGGGCCAGTTTTAGAAGGATATGAATGCGCGAGAGCAACTTTGTCGCTTTTTGGGTGGTCAGCGGTTTTTTTATAGGGCTGCTGACTGCATTTATGGGAACAGACGGCCCGGTGGGAGTATTGTCGGTCGTTTTGTCCGTAACACTCTTTTTCTATCTTCTTGCCCATATAAGCGTGGCTCTGTTTGTCCGCTTTATGGAGTTTGGGAAGGTACATTTTGAAAAAGAGGAGTACGACAGAAGGCTCGACTACTTCTACAACCAGTTGCTGCAGCGGGAGAAAGAGTTGGATGCTAACTATGCATATATCTCAAAAGATGAAACATCGGTGCAAGGTGTGAAAAAGGATGGGGAGAGGTGATGGTTGAAGGATACGATGCGCATATTCGCCATTATCAGGATGAGATGGCGGTCAAATACCTGCCGGCGGTCAAAGCGATGGCGTACCGGCTCAAAGAGCGCCTGCCCAGATCGGTAGAGTTTGACGACCTGGTCAGCATAGGCGCGGAGGAGCTTATAAAACTGGCAAGACGTTACGACAGAGAGCAGAACGATTCGTTCTGGGGGTATGCGAAAAGCAGGGTATACGGCTCCATGCTCGACTATCTGCGCTCTTTGGATATCGTAAGTCGCGCCAACAGAAAGCTTATAAAGCAGATAGACGAGATAATATCCCAATATATGGACGAGTACGGGGTCGAACCGGAAAATGCATATATTGCCGAGATACTTCAAGAGGATGAACAGAAGATAAAAGATGCTCGTCGTGTTGCTGCGATATATAACGTCATGCCGCTGCACGATCAGCTCGAGAGCAACGAGAGAGACGCCTTTTCGACTATCGAACAGGAGGAGCTTATAGAGAAGATCATGGATGTGCTCAAAACGATGTCGGAGCGGGACCAGATGATTATCCAGATGTACTACTTCGAAGAGCTTACATACAAGGAGATTTCCGAGATTCTGGATATCACCCCGTCGAGAATATCGCAGGTTCACAAGAGGGTGATTACAAAAGTGAGAGACAGCATAGGATGAGACTATGGCAGACATACTGAGCCAGGAAGAGATCGATGCGCTGCTCGAGGCGGTAGAAGATGAAGGGACCCCGGAAGCTTTAGAGAGTGAAGAGGAGGTATTCGACCAGCGCCAGATCACGCTTTACGATTTCAAGAGGCCGAACCGTGTAAGCAAAGAGCAGCTCAGGGCTTTTAGGGGAATACACGACAAGATGGCCCGCTCGCTGGCATCGCAGATATCTTCCGTAATGAGATCTATCGTAGAGATTCAGCTCCACTCCGTAGACCAGATGACCTACGGTGAATTTCTGATGAGTCTGCCGAGTCCGACCAGTTTCAACGTATTTTCAATGAAACCGCTCGACGGCAGCGGTATCTTGGAGATAAATCCGTCGATAGCTTTTCCGATGGTCGACCGGCTTTTGGGAGGTGCCGGCGAGCCGTATGAAACTACGAGGGAGTTTACCGATATAGAGCTCAACCTGATGGATTCGATCCTGCGTATCATAATGGGAACCCTGAAGGAGGCCTGGGATCCGGTAATAGAACTCTATCCGAACGTCGAGTCCAAAGAGTCCAGTCCGAATGTAATACAGATCGTTGCACAGAACGAAATCGTCGTGATGGTTGTCATGGAGATCGTAATCGGCCACTCGAGCGGGATGATGAATATCTGCTATCCGGTAATAACTTTGGAGTCGATCCTGAACAAACTTGGCAGCCGCGACTTTATGCTTACTGAAACGAGTGCGAAAAAGAGCCGCAACAAAGAGCTAAAGGCTCTGGTAGGCGGTGCACGTGTGAATGTGAGCGCCTATTTGGGAGAAGCCGAGCTGACTCTCGGCGGACTGCTCTCTTTGAAAAGAGGCGATATAATCAGGCTCAATAGGCCGGCAGACGATACGGCCGTGATAAATGCCGACGGTAAGGATCGGTTCATCGGCAAAATAGGTCTTAGGCGCTTCAGGAAGTCGCTGGAAGTTACCGAGTTGATTGTGGATGAAAAGGATGAGGTCAAAGAGATTTTGCAGCAGATAGAGAACGAGAGACGGGCCAAACTGGCCAAAACACTGAACGAGGAGGTCGTCAATGGCTGACTGGATAGAGCTGCTGGCCAGTGAGACGGCCGCCACTATCGAAGGATTGACCGGGCAGCGTCCGGAGGTTACATTCAAAAACCGTGAAGAGGTTACGGATATATCCAATGTAATAGCACCCATGTCGATCGTTACAATCGATGTAAGTGGGGATCTGTCCGGCAGGATGGCCGTTGCTATATCTCCCATGATAGGAACCGCGCTTTCTGATATGATGCTTGGCGGCGAAGGCGAAAGCAAACATGAGATGGATACAGACGATCTGGATGCCGTCAAAGAGATCGTTTCAAACATTTTCGGCGGTCTTTCGACTGCGATGAAGGCCCAAAAGGAGTTTCCGGATCTCTCTTTTTCCGTCAGTGATATCCATTTTTACAAAGAGGGTGAAGATATAGACCTAGGCGGCTACTCATCACTGCTTGCATACACTTTTTCACTGGGAGTTATAAACGGTATCTTCATGACACTTCTTGATGAAAATCTTACCCCTTTGATCGATGCGGGTGAACCGCAGGGCATACCATCTTCTGCTGAAGCGGCTGCCGCTCCTGCCGTAAATGAGACCTCTGCAGCGGCTGCACCGGAACATGCGGATATGAAAAACATAGGTCTTATTCTTGACGTAAAGCTGCCTCTGCGCGTGCGAATAGGGAGCAAGAAAATGCTTTTGAAAGATGTACTTTCGATGGATATAGGGTCGGTCATTGAACTCGACCAGCTTGCAAACGATCCTCTTGAGATTCTGGTCGATGATAAAGTGGTTGCCTACGGAGAAGTGGTCATTGTCGACGGAAATTTCGGGGTACAGATAACTCATATAGGTACAAAACGCGAACGGCTTGAAAAACTTAAGAGCTAACCTTAAGCTTTTTTGAAGCGGCAGGGTACTATTATTCGCTCAAATTATATCTGCCTATATTAGGCATACCAGATTAATATCTTCGACCCGCATAGTTGTAGCTTCAGGGGGTTGTAGGGCCGCGCAGGCCCTGCCAAATTACGGGCTTTGCCCGGAATTTGCGTAACATCAGTGAACAAGAATCTTTTTCTGTGGCGGATTGACGGTCGTTGGGATAGTCTGTGTATAGCAAGGAGAGACCAGTGAATAAAAAAGTTTTGGTCGGAATGAGCGGGGGTGTAGACTCTACCGTAACAGCCAAACTTCTGCAGGATGCCGGATATGAAGTCGAAGGCGTCTATATGAAGCTGCATGACAAGCCCGGATATCACGAGGCCAATTTTGCAAAAGTGCAGCATGTCGCGAAATATCTGGGAATAAAAGCTACTATGCTCGATCTTTCCAAAGATTTTGATGAAGCGGTATACAGACCTTTTATAGAGGGTTATAAGCAGGGGCTCACTCCGAACCCGTGTGCAAACTGCAACCGTCTTATAAAGTTCGGAAAGATGATGGAACATGCACAGAGCGTAGGAGCCGATTTTCTCGCAACCGGCCACTATGTAAGACATGACGGTGAATATATCATAGAGGCTTCGGACGAAACGAAAGATCAGAGCTATTTTCTCTTCGATATCGATAAACGGATAATACCGCACCTGATTTTTCCGCTTGGTGAGTGGAGAAAAGAGGATGTAAAAGCGTACGCTTCAAAGATAGAGGCACTCAAAGATTTTGCCACACAAAAAGAGTCGAGCGAGATCTGCTTTGTCGAGACTACATATATAGATATACTGAAAGAGCATACTGAAGTCGAAATGCCGGGCGATGTGCTCGATACCGAAGGCAACGTCATAGGTCACCACAAAGGGTATATGCACTATACAATAGGCAAGCGCAGAGGCTTTTTCGTCCGCGGTGCGCATGAGCCCCATTATGTCAAAGAGATAAGGCCTGAAACGAATCAGATAGTCGTCTGCCGCCATGACGATCTGGAGGTTCGGCGTATTACGCTAGAGCGCGTAAACCTGATGAATGCAAAGAAGAGTTTTTCATGTGATGTAAAAGTTCGATACCGCACAAAAAGGGTAGCATGCAGAGTGGAAGTAACAGAAAACGGGGGCGCGGTAATAGAGCTCGAAGAGCCTGTTTTCGGTGTTGCGGCCGGTCAGGCGGCAGTCTTTTATGAAGGGAACCGTCTTTTGGGAGGCGGGTGGATAACCGGATAGCCGGATGGATAATCACTCTTTAAGAAAAGAAGAGATAAAATTCCATCCTGCATCTGTCGGGGTGTAGCGCAGCCTGGTAGCGCGCCTCGTTCGGGACGAGGAGGTCGAAGGTTCGAATCCTTTCACCCCGACCATCCGTTTTCTACGATCGAAACTTCGAAAAGTTCAGATCCTCTTATGCGTATGCAGACCCTTTGCAGAATTTTTTTGCCAAAAGTGCATATAAAGAGTGCGCGGTACCTGTTTCTGTTTGAAGAATCCCTCTTTTTACACACCTATTTGATGGCCGCATCGAGCGCATTGTCACTTTCTATTGCCTCACCGCCCAATAAATGGCGTTAAAATGGCTGCAGCTTTCCCGGTCTTATGCCGCACTTTTTAATGTTAAGTCTTTATTGGATATAATTGCGCCAATTTTTATGGTAAGGTATATATTATGCGCGGATACAAAATTTTTGCGGGAACCGCTTCCGAGTCTTTCGCCGCTGAGGTGAGCAAATATCTGGATGCACCTCTGAGTGGAGCCAACATAAGCCGCTTCAGCGACGGCGAGATTGGCTGTCAAATCAGCGAGAGCGTACGCGGGCGAGACGTATTTATAGTGCAGTCTACCGGAGCACCGTCGAACGACAACCTTATGGAGCTTCTTGTAATGACGGACGCTCTGCGTAGAAGTTCTGCACGCTCCATTACCGCCGTCGTTCCATACTTCGGATACGCCAGGCAGGACAGGAAGGCTGCTCCGAGAGTTCCGATCACTGCGAAGCTGGTCGCAAACCTGATCCAGGTGGCCGGAATCGACAGGGTCGTCACGATGGACCTTCATGCCGGGCAGATACAGGGATTTTTCGATATTCCGGTCGACAACCTCTATGGTGCGATCCTCTTTATCAACCATATTAAATCGAAAAACCTCGAAGATCTGGTTGTTGCCAGCCCCGATATCGGAGGCGTTGCGCGTGCCCGTTACTTCGCCAAGCGTCTCGGTGTCGATATGGCCATTGTAGACAAGCGGCGTGAGAAGGCCAACGAATCGGAAGTTATGAATATCATAGGGGAAGTTTCCGGCAAGAATGTCGTGCTAGTCGACGATATGATAGATACGGCGGGTACGATCGTCAAAGGTGCCGCGGCTCTTAAAAAGCACGGTGCAAAAAGCGTCATTGCCTGCTGTACGCACCCGGTGCTCAGCGGACCGGCATACGATCGCCTTCGCGAAGGGGAACTGGATGAACTGGTAGTTTCAGACACGCTTCCTCTTAAAGAGTCTTGTGAAAAGATCACTGTACTTCCGGCAGCTCCGCTTTTTTCCGAGGTGATCAGGCGCGTATACCACAATGAGAGTGTAAACTCGCTCTTTTCATAAAAGCCGGACAGCAAAACAACAGACAAAAGGTTCCAAGTGCAGAAAAACATTCGCAACTTCTCTATTATCGCCCACATAGACCACGGCAAAAGCACGCTGGCCGACCGCATCATACAGGAGTGCGGAGCAGTGACCGAAAGAGAGCTCGGAACCCAGATGATGGATACGATGGATATAGAGCAGGAGAGAGGCATCACCATCAAAGCCCAAAGCGTCCGCCTTACTTATGTGAAGGACGGCCAGCCCTATATCCTCAACCTTATCGACACACCCGGTCATGTCGATTTCAGCTATGAGGTAAGCAAATCTCTCGCCTCTTCAGAGGGCGCCCTTCTGGTGGTCGATGCTTCGCAGGGTGTAGAGGCCCAGACTATAGCCAATGTCTATATCGCGCTTGAAAACGATCTTGAAATCATTCCTGTCATAAACAAGATAGATCTGCCGGCCGCCGATCCCGACCGGGTTGTCGAAGAGATAGAGCAGACGATAGGTCTCGACTGCAGTGGGGCCATCTACGTGAGTGCCAAAACCGGTCAGGGAATACGTGAACTGCTCGATGCGATCGTAGAGCGGGTACCGCCGCCGAATGGAGACGAAAACGCTCCGACTAAAGCTATTATCTACGACAGCTGGTTCGACAACTATCTGGGGGCTCTTGCTCTTGTGAGGGTATTTGACGGGAGTATCAAAAAGGGGCAGGAGGTACTCATAATGGGTACCGGCAAGAAGCACCAGGTGCTCGACCTTACATATCCGCATCCTATGAAACCGACAAAGACAAACGAGATAAAAACCGGCGAAGTGGGTATTGTCGTATTGGGACTCAAAAATGTCAGCGATGTTGCGGTGGGGGATACGATAACCGATGCCAAACACCCGACCGACGAGCCTGTAGGCGGCTTCAAAGAGGCCAAACCTTTCGTTTTCGCCGGTCTCTACCCTATAGATACGGACAGGTTCGAAGAGCTTAGAGATGCGCTCGACAAGCTCAGGCTAAACGACGCCTCCATCAGTTACGAGCCTGAAACATCCGTGGCACTCGGTTTCGGTTTTCGTGTAGGTTTTCTTGGGATGCTGCACATGGAGGTCGTGAAAGAGCGGCTCGAAAGAGAGTTCGGCCTGGATCTAATAGCGACCGCACCCACCGTAATCTATAGAGTAGAGCTTACAGATGGTACGACGGTGGAGGTGCAGAACCCGAGTGAAATGCCCGATACTGGAAAGATAGCGAAAATCTACGAGCCGTATGTACGTGCGACGATAATAACGCCGAGAGAGTTTCTGGGCAATATCATAACGATGATGGCCGACAGGCGTGGTGTTCAGGAGAAGATGGAGTATCTCAACGAAGAGAGGGTAATGCTGGTATATGCCGTGCCTATGAACGAGATTGTTGTAGACTTCTACGACAAACTTAAAAGTGCCACGAAAGGGTATGCCAGTTTCGACTATGAACCGATAGAGTATCGCGAAGGCGATCTTGTAAAGCTCGATGTCCGGGTAGCCGGGGATGTGGTGGATGCGCTAAGCATTATCGTACCGCGCGAAAAGGCGCAGCAGCGGGGCAGGGAACTCGTCAAGGCCATGAAAGAGCTGATCCCCCGCCAGCTTTTTGAAGTTGCCGTGCAAGCCTCCATCGGCAACAAGGTGATAGCCAGAGAGACTGTAAAATCGATGGGCAAAAACGTTACTGCCAAGTGTTACGGAGGAGACATCACCAGAAAAAGAAAACTGCTCGAGAAGCAAAAAGAGGGTAAAAAGCGGATGAAGGCGATCGGCAAGGTTCAACTTCCGCAGGACGCATTCCTTGCGGTACTGAAGATAGACTGAAACAGCAGGATAAGGGCGCTTCCGCATCGGTTTTGTCTCACCTCTTTGCACCTTGGACAGGAGGTTCGTATTGCGCTGCCTCAGTTGTAGAAGATTGGCATTTTCACCTATTTGCAGGCACTGCAGGAGGCTCTCTTTAGCTCCCTGGCCAAAGCTGCGCCGTCTCGGATGCGGACTCGATGTGGTTAGCTTCTACTCCTATGATGAACTGGAGCCCTTTTTGCTCAGTAAGCATCTGCCGCACGGATGGTTAGTTTACAATATAATCGCATACGAAACATTCAAAAATGTGGATATTCCGGATAAAGAGATCTATGCACTGCCGATCGATGACGACTCTTCAGGGGGTTACAGTCATACGGCTCTTTTGGCGAAGTGCCTTAAAAGATGCGGTTATACTCCTCTATGGAGCGTACTTAGAGCACAAAACCGCGTATCGTATGCCGGTCAGCCACTCTCCTTCAGGCTTCAAAATCCACGAAAATTCAGCTACAGCGGCCCAAGTGGGATAGAAGTGGTACTTGTGGACGATATAGTTACAACCGGTCTGACACTGCAGGAGGCTTACGGCGAACTTCGACGTAACGGTGTGGAGATATCAACCGCATTCGTTCTGGCGGATGTCGACCGTTAGCGGGATCGCCCATGAAATATGCAGCAGTTAATATCTATTTAATTACATGAATGTTAATATTGTATCATTGTTGCCAAACCTGTTGTGAAGCAGGGACGGAAAGCCATGGGTCTTTATCGCTGCATCCGCCAATAGCCGTAAAGATCGCCAGGTTACTTCTTTTAAGAGAATAGTTTTGCTTTCAGCTTGCAAACATGCTTCCCTCCCTAATTCTTCCATATCTGCCCAGCCGACAACAGTATACCGTTTATTAACGGAAGGGAACTGTTCATACGGCAGATAGAAGCTTTAGTATAATGGCTTCTTATTCCGATAGATTAAATGCGATTTCAAAAAGATTCAGAAGGCCGCACTATGCTCACACATATTTTTACTATTTTATCCGCGACGCTGCTTTCACTTACTCTCTTTACCGGCTGCGGGGGAGCGTCGTCCTCTACGACTCCGGAGAGCGAGGCAGCTCCTATCTTGCCGTCGGTACCGACGAAGTACTCTTTCGAGATGATCGACGACGAGAGCTTCAACGCTTTGAGCGAAGATGACAAGATATATATAGCCAACAAACTATATACGACACTCTATAAAGGGTTCGATCTTGCCACCCTGAAACGGAAGGTCTCCAGCGGTACCTTCATCAGCGACCTGAGAAACACTTTGTACTCCACGAACGTTCAGCAGCCTGACCTTGAGAGAGTCGTAAAAGATACATATCAGATCGAAGATGGTAAAAGATTCGGAGGTCCGCTCTCCGCCAAATTCAACAGTATCTACACCGAAATCGCGTCGACACTATACTACACGAGACTGAGTAAAAGCTATTTCGACGAGTGGATGGCCTATGTGCTTTGCCAGACGATACTCTTCTCCCCCGCATGGGAGGTAGAGAGTGTCCACCCTTTTCCCGAACTGGTATCGAGTGTATACAATAGGATAAAAAATGAAATAGCCGCCGGACATACGATCAAGGATATCGCATACAACCATATGGTTTCGAAAGAGAACTGGGCGAGATTCAGAAGCCCCGAAGATAACGGGCGTGAAATGCTCGAGATCTGGCTTTACGACTTCAATGACCTGGACGTGCCTCTGGCCGCCAAAGCCCTTAAAAACTGGAGATGGGTCGTGAAGTATGAGAAGGTCAGCGATACGGCAAACGATTATGTCTACTACTACAACGACTGGAACAACCCTGATGAAATAAATACGGAAGCTGTAGAGCTGCTGGAAACCAATGTGACGACAGGCGAAGATTTCTACCGTGCCGTAGTGAACCACAAGGATTTCATTCCGGGCGTCGTTATGAGGCTGGTCAATATATTCTTTCCCCACTTCAGCGAGAGTAGACGCAAAGAGATCGCCGACGCTATAGTAGAGACGGAGCCGAAGAGATTCACAGAACTTTTCGAGCGGATTCTCTTTTCAAAAACATACCTCTACGAGTCCGACAGGGTGAAGTCGTACGAAGAGATATTTTTCGGGCTTTCGCACAAGCTTGGTATAAAGCCGGACGGAGATACGTTCTTCTATTTCCATAATATAGGCGCAGAGGAGTATCAAAGCGGCCTGGTCAAGTCCAAACAGGAAGCTTTTACATATAAGCTCGGAAGAAGCGACAGGGTTCCATCCGACTCTGACAGTATCATAAGACTCCACCAGAATATCAGAAGCGCAATATTCCTGAATAGAAGAGGAGAGAATGGGTGGAGCTTCCAGGAGGTCGCGGGACGTTACGACTCGACCACGCTAAATAGCTTCCTGAACGGAATGTTTCTTGATGTGGTAGGAAGAGAGATGAGCGAAGATGAGCGTAACACTCTTGCACAGATAGCGAAAGATGCGGATATAGAAGACCCAAGCGGCCGCTCGGGGTGGAACAGACTGCCCCTTACATTGATGATGTTCGACTACTTCTCCAGACTTAGTGAGATATATGTATACAGAAAGATAGAGCCCCAGGGAGATGGATCATGAAACGAAGAGATTTTATCAAAAGTACACTTGGAATCGCGGCTGCCGCCGCACTGTCACCGTCTTGGCTCGGAGCGGATGTCGTTCCTGTGGATGCCAATGTGCCGCTTCCGCTGGATGATGTGGAGTTCGATCCTGAAGTTTTCAGCAGGAACGATGCACAGACGATAGTGGTGTTTTTAAGCGGTGGTATGAGCGATGTCGTAGGAAATATACAGCATATTGACGAGATAATGACGAAAGATATCTCCGAAAAAAGGTACGGCAGTGCCCAACTTACACCTACCGTTAACGGTTTCTGGAAAGAGGCCGGCGGTGATCGGTTGGAAGAGATGCTGGCCGACGGCTCTTTGAACCTGTTTAGAACCTGCTACCAGACGAATCCGCAGCTTGCGCACGGAATCAACCAGAGCAGATATATGCACGGTAACGGAGTGGGTTACAACTCCGGAATAGTCTCTACCCTCATGCACGTACTCAATAGAAACGGCATGATAAACGAGAGTGCCGTACTGAGTAATGTCGCAATCGATGGAAGCGACTACAGGCTTCTTGAAGATAGCGGCACATCTTCGATGCTTCCGTCGTTTCTAAGACCGGCTTCGATAAACAGGGATCTGAGCAATCCATACAACTATGCGAAGACGGTAGACGGAAAGATAAATGTCGGTGACACTTCATCCACAGATCTTCTAAACAGCGCAGACTATAGCGATAGAATAACGGCCCTGTCGCAACGCCACAACCTTTTCGACGCTCTGAGCGATATCTTCAACAGACGAAAAGAGTTGAGCGACTTTCTCGATGATGTGGTCAATGGTGACCTGCCCGTCGAGTATCCATCCACGATAGACGGTAAAAAGATGGAAGCGGCGATGCGTATTGTTACGAAGAATCCCGATACAAAGATAGTGAGCATGATAGGGGGTCACAGCGGATGGGATGACCACTCCGACGCGATCTCGAAGCACAAGGATCGTGCAAAAGAGCTCTTCGAAGCGATATATGCGGCCGTACAACATATGAACGCATTGGGCAAAGATAATATCAACATCGTACTGTTTGGAGATTTCGGCCGAAACATGAACCTCAACAGCGCATACGGCTGGGACCATGGGAACAACCAGGTGGTATACTGGTTTGGAGGTAAAAAGTATTTCAACTCCCTGGGAGTCGTGGGAGAGACAGAGCTCGAAATCAGGATACCGAAAGCCAGGCTGTATAGCAAGCCCACATCCGCTTCGTATACCTTCGTTCCATACTCCGTAGCATCCACGATATATGCAATCTACGGAGTGACCAACCCGGAAGTTCTCACTGGCCGGAGTCCGGTGATAGGAAAGGGGCTCCCGACACCCTTTATCAAGGGTTGATTCCGGTACGGGGATCCGGATTTTGGATAAGCTTGACGGCCGGCGTTGAAAATTCCATAAAAAATTATATCTGCTTTGGTACTTCAGAGTTTAACTGCAACCCTTTGTGCTATAATGCGGCATCCTGACACCCGGCCTTGAGGGCTGGTTCTCCCCGTCTACAGCGAATATACCTCCGTATATTTACCAGATGGGCACCGACAGGCGC
>CAYZMY010000009.1:0-21990 GCA_964479605.1 uncultured Campylobacterales bacterium
GTGTTCTTGTCTTCGCACCTGAAAACATACGATACTCCTTTTTTCGGTAATAAAAAATAAAATGCTTTAAGTTATATCGGTAGAAGGGTAATTATGTTAATGAAGATTTCACGGCAAACTGGAGAGTTTTCGTGCCGGGAGGCACGAAAACATGAAATCAGCGCTGAGTAGGGATCAAAACGGCTTCGACACGGCGGTTTTGCGCTTTGCCTTCCGGTGTCGCATTGGATGCAATCGGATTCTCTTCGCCGAATGCTTTCGTAGTGATTCTCGAAGCGTCTATGCCTCTGGCAATCAACTCTTTTTTGACAGCTTCGGCACGTTTTGCAGAGAGTCTAAGGTTGTATGCGGCACTTCCGTCACTGTCGGTATAACCTTCAAGACGCACTTTAGTCTGCGGATGCTCTTTCATAAATGCTATAAGCTTGTCGATGTAGGGAGTATCTTTCGATTCGATTTTGGCAGAGTTTGTCGCAAAGTTTACATGCATGGTGAATCCGACAGCACAACCCTGTGAATCGACCTTGAAGCCTTGCGGAGTTGAAGGGCACTTGTCAAGATAGTCGGCAACACCGTCATGGTCGCTGTCGAGTGCACAGCCCTTTTCATCTACTTCTGTAGTTTTGCTATTCGGGCACTTGTCCATAAAATCGGCAACACCGTCATGGTCACTGTCGAGCGGGCACCCTTTTGCGTCCACTTTCACACCGTCCGGTGTACCTCTGCACTCATCTTTGTAGTCAGGCACTCCGTCACCGTCAGTATCGAGAGGACATCCATTGAGGTCTACCTCTACGCCTTTCGGTGTACCAGGACATTTGTCATCTTTGTCGGCCACTCCGTCATTGTCGCTGTCGGCAGCTTTTTTTGGTGCTTCCGCTTTTACCGGTGCAGGCGCCTCTTTTTCCACTTTGCCGAAAGGAAAGGCAACTCCTGCAGTATAGGCCAGCGTATGTCCGCCGTCATCGAATCTGATGAAGTCACGTGCTTCAAGTCTGAGTGCAACTGCTTTGGTAATAAGGACTTTAAGACCTACTCCTATGTTACCTATGCCGCCGTCTTTGAGTCCCGCAAGATTGTTTGTGAAATCTTCTACACCCAGACCGGCAAGAAGGTAAGGCCGTACCCTGTCACCAGACTCCATAAAGTGGTAGAGGTAGTTGGCTGTAATCTGATGAGAATCGGTATCTCGTCCCGGCAGAAGATCTTTGTAGTCTATGCTGTCCATGAAGTCGTATCCGAGCTCAAGAGTCTGCTTGTCATCTATGTTGTAGCCGAGTCTGGCACCCAGACTGGTACTATTGTCAAGAAACTCTTTATTCAACGGTTCTATGCCCCCGAACATAGGTGTTACAGAATATTTGTACTCTGATGCCATCAAGGTTCCGGCCGCTGCAACACTAAGCAGTAATGCTCCTATCTTTTTCATTTTGTTCTCCTTCTTTCTTTATTGCATTTGAGGGCATAATTATATCGTATAACAACATAAAGTAAATTGAGTTATTATTAATGGTGATAAATGATACATATTTTCAGTTGAAAAAGATTGTGCGGTTTTAGATCCATCTTTTCTTTTTGAGCCATTTGAAAATCAGGTAGGCGATAAGCAGGTTTACTCCCCAGACAGCGAGATATCCGTATTTCCACCCGAGTTCAGGCATGAATTTGAAATTCATTCCATAGTTGCCGACAATAAACGTGAGCGGGAGAAAAATAAGTGAAATCGCAGCCAGGCGCTGCATAGCCTGGTTCATTCGGTTGCTCAGAAAACCCATAAGCAGATTTTGAAGGTATCCGGTACGGTCCAGATATGTTTTCGATTCGTTTATAAGAAATGAGAGGTGCTCTTTGAGGTCGATGAACTCATATTTCAGTTTCTTTCTCATAACGACAGGAAAGTGGTTGAATATTTTGTTTATGATATCGTTTTGCTGGACCGACAGTTTGGCGATCCGGTTGAGTGTACGTCTTGCGAAATAGAGGTTTTTCTGAACCTCCTGCTCATCCAGACTCTCATTGAATATTCTGTCTTCTATCTCTTCGAGCCTGTTGTCGATATGGTCTATGACACTCATCGTATGATCGACCATTATATCTATGACAAGGTAGAGTACGTACTCAAGTGAGTCGGTTGCTTTGTAGCGCTTGTAAAGGCGGTTTATAATCGATTTTACGATCTTCTCTTCCCTGGCAAGGAATATGAACTTCTGCTCGTGCATGATGATCGCGACGTTTCGGTCGTTGTAGAGCAGTTCGTTATCCTCGTCTTTCTGAAAATATTTCAAAATCGCAAGCTTGAACGATTCGTTCTCTTCGTAAGCCACACTCTGGTCTTCGTTTTTTATATCTTCAATGAAACTTTCGGGAAAGTTGTGGGCTTTCAGCCAGGAGATGATATCTTCGTTTTCTATGGATGTGAAGATAACCTGCTTCTTGTGATCGAGTAGTTCTATCTCCTCTTTTCTGAAGAGCCTGTCGTCGGAAAAGATGTACATATCCTCACTCCTCACGTTTTACTATTTCAAGCCGGTCTTTTATGTCGCGTACATGCAGATCGAGCTGCGGGAAAGGAATCTCTATACCGTTTTCATAAAGAGTATTATAGATCAGAACCAGGAATTTGTCTGCGGTGCGAAGCGGTTTTAGAGTTTCGTCCCCGTCTACCCATACGAATAGTTCGAAATTAACGCTGCTGTTTCCCATTTCGGTCATCACGACCATCGGCTGTTTGGTCTCGTCATCGCGAATATAGTGTAAAGAGCTATTCTGAAGCGCATCCAAAATTGCACTTTTGACCTTTTTTATCTCGCTCCCGTAAGCTACGCCGAAAGGGATGCGCATTCGGCGCTGGCTGTCGCTTAGAGTCCAGTTTATAACATCGTTTTGTATGAAGGTCTGATTGGGAACCAGAATGTCTATATTGTCATTGGTTCTTATGGTGATAGAGCGCATATGAATATCTACCACCCGTCCGCGCAGTTTGTCGTTTATCTCAAGAAAATCGCCGATCTTTATACTCTTTTCAAAGAGCAGGATTATGCCGGAGATGAAGTTGGCGACGATATTCTGGAGGCCGAAGCCTATACCGACAGAGAGGGCTCCGGCAATAAGTGTAAGAGAGCTGAGATCGAGACCCATGCTCTTTAACATTATGAAAAATGCGAAAGTGAGTATCAGGTAGTAACCGATGTTGCTGACGATTATCTGATTGGAAGGGGTCACGTTTATGAAAGCGTGAGTGATCCGGCGTATATAGCGTCGATAGAGACCGGCTATCGTAAATCCCGCCACCAGTATGAAAAGCGCTACGATCAGATCCCAGCTGCTTATGGGTTTTTCATTTATGCTGAAAAGCGGGGTCTGCAGTTTCTGCCACAGATCCTTTTCAATCATCTGCAGACCCTCTTTTGTGCGGTGAAGAAGGATTTTTGTCTTTCCCAGTCTTTGAGCACTCATATCTTCGAGTGTCTGAATTACAGGCATATATTCGGCCCGTTCCTCTGCAGAGAGCGACTCTGCAAGATCCTTTATGTTCTCCTCGATCACAAAAAGTTTTGTGCTTTTGGACTGTAAAGCCGAGAAAAAAGATACAAGCCTGCTTCTTATGAGCTCCTGCGTGATTTTATCTACCTCGCGCTTTTTCAGATCGATATCTTTTTGCATCTCTTCCGCTTTTGTTTCGCGGCCCAGCAGCCCGAGTCTCTCCTTTTCGATTTTCAGGTTTTCAAGCTGCATCTGTGCTTCATGCAGACTCTTTTGCAGTTGGCGGCTCTTTTCGGCGCTCTTCCCTGTCTCGAATTTTATTGCGCCGAGGCTCTCTTTCAAAATGTCGGTATTGTGTTCAATAGCCTTTTTGAGTACGGATGAGCGCCTTTCAAGCTTCTCTTTGCTCTTGAAATAAAATGCATACTGCAGCTCCTCAACGCTCGGAAGAGAACTGTTGAGATCTCCGACACTTGCCGCTTTTGAAAGATATGCAACCTTTTCGCCGACTTCATGAATAGATCTCTGAATACGCTCATACGCTTTTTTCTGATCGATAAGAGTCCAGAATGCATCCATATAGTCATCCGGGCTCTGTATGGCGGACTCTTCAAGTATCTTGGGAGGTTTCTCTTTTGCATATTTTGTAATGTTTATAAGCTTGTAGAGCAAAGAGCGTTTCAATTTTGTATTTACAGTCTCGTTTTTCTCCTCCGAGAGTGTAACCAGGTAGTGTTCATAATTTGCCAGGGCATCCGGTCCAAGCAGTTTCGTATCGACCGGTGCGGCAAATATGACGGTAAAGAGAATAGCTAGAGTAAATATCGATTTCATCGGCGGCCTGGATATTGATATTCTTATCGGTGATGTTACAACAGCTCACCTCTCAAAATGCTGAACGACAGAAAAGGTAAATGAGAACTTTGATAGAATAACAAAGTTCAGTGCACCTCTAATAATCCTCTGAGATCCGTATAGGGTTATTAGAGGTGCCCATATGCAAATATCTGCAGCAAAGGTCATTTCTATGAAAAAAGTAAACAGCTATTTTTTACGAAGTATAAAAGATATTCTACGCTGGGATGTTTTGAAAATAACGCTGGGAGTAGGGCTCCCTCTCATGGCCGTATGGATTGTAATAGGGTGGCTATACTGGGATATTGCAGTTTCGATCACTTCCAAAATAATAAGCTGGGTCCCTTTTTCGATCGTAAAGGCCAACGGTGCGCTTTTTATACTCTTTTTCATATGGTTTGTCGCCGTACTGGTCACTTTTGCGGCTATAACGGCCCTTATAGGCCCGCCGATTCTAAGAAAATTCAAAGAGAAAACCTACTATTTCTATACATTCTCGACCCTCCTGATCCTGTCGGCTGTATGGGCGCTCGTCCTTCTGCTCAACTGGCATCTGGTCAATGCACAGATACAGAAGCTTCTTACTCTGCTCCCTTTTCAGACGGTAGCCGACGGTATAGCGTGGCTGATAGCTTTCTATCTCTTTTACAATCTATTTATACTCTCGCTCTATCTGGTCATATCATACTTCAGAAGACCTTATCTGGATGCAATCAAGGAGATGGATTATCCGGATATAGATACATCCGGCAGCGGAATCAGTAAAAAACACCATTTAAGTATTTTGCGGGATTCGACCCTTTT
Source organism: uncultured Campylobacterales bacterium (assembly GCA_964479605.1). Lineage (GTDB taxonomy): Bacteria > Campylobacterota > Campylobacteria > Campylobacterales > Hydrogenimonadaceae > Hydrogenimonas. The sequence continues at coordinate 5,143 of CAYZMY010000009.1, forward strand.
TATTATCTTTTCCATCATTCTGTTTCCTATTCTATTCATTCCTGTCGCGAATGTCTTCGTACAGCTCTTTCTCTGGGCCTGGCTTTACAGAGAATCATATTTTCTCAGTACATGTTCTCTTTACTGCAACGAGGAGGATTACCGGCAACTGCATCATCACAGCTATACCATATGGAGTATCGCCATTTTTGCATCGCTGCTCAATTTTCTGCCGGTGATCAATATTTTCGCACCGTTCTTCGCCCAACTGATGTTCTTTCACTGGATTATGGAACACAAGAGTCAAAATTAAAATAAAGGATGTCCAATGCCTCATCCGCTTGCCGGGAAACCGGTGCCCAAAAGTCAACTTGCCGATATTCCTGCACTGATTTCGGCATATTACGAGCTGAAACCGGACCCGTCGAAAGAGAGTGAAAGAGTAGTTTTCGGCACATCCGGACACCGCGGAAGCTCTCTGAAGAAGAGCTTCAATGAAACCCATGTAAAAGCGATTTCACAGGCTGTCTGTGATTTCAGAAAAGAAAAAGGTATTACCGGGCCTTTATATATGGGTATAGATACACACGCTCTCTCTACACCCGCACAGATCAGCGCCATACGGGTTCTGGCTGCAAACGGTGTGAAGCTGTACATTGCAAAAGATGGTGAATATACGCCTACACCGCTGGTTTCATTCGCTATTTTGGAACACAACAGGCATAAAAAAAAGAGTGCGGACGGCATTGTAATCACACCTTCTCATAATCCGCCGGAAGATGGAGGTTTCAAGTACAACCCGCCAAACGGAGGGCCTGCGGAGAGTGATATAACAGCCCGGATTGAAAAAAGGGCCAATGAGATTATCGAAAACGGTATGAAAGGTGTAAAAATAGTCGACTATGACGCTGCGCTCGGCTCTTCACATGTTAAGGAGTACGATTTTATAACTCCGTATGTAAAAGCGCTTGCCGACATAGTGGATATGGGAACTGTAAGAAGGTCCGGTCTGAAGCTGGCTGCAGACCCGCTTGGAGGATCTGCAATAGGGGTATATAAAAAGATAAACGAGATCTGTAGGCTTGATATGGATATCATAAATCCGTATGTAGATCCGACCTTTTCGTTTATGACACTGGATCATGACGGTAAGATCAGAATGGACTGCTCCTCTCCGTGGGCGATGGCATCTCTCGTAAAGCTGAAGGAGAGTTACGATCTGGCGTTTGGAAACGATACAGATTCAGACAGGCACGGCATAGTTACCCCCGAAGGCGGGCTGATGAACCCTAACCACTACCTCTGCGTTGCAATCTGGTATCTTTTCAAACACCGTAAATGGCCGAAGAGTCTGAAAATAGGGAAAACTCTTGTGAGCAGTTCCATGATAGACCGAATAGCTGAAAGCCTGCAAAGAGAGGTTTATGAAGTGCCTGTAGGTTTCAAATGGTTCGCAGACGGTCTGTTCAGCGGCTGGCTGGGATTCGGCGGTGAAGAGAGCGCAGGGGCATCATTCCTTAAATTCGATGCTAGTGTCTGGACAACGGATAAAGACGGCATCATCATGAACCTTCTTGCAGCCGAGATAAAGGCGGTTACAGGCAAGGACCCGGCCGAGATATATGCCGGTTTTGAAAAAGAGTTCGGCAGGGCATTTTACAAACGTATCGATGCGCCTGCGGATCCGGAATTGAAAGAGAGACTTAAAAAGCTCGATGAGAGTGAGATCACCGCTTCGGAACTGGGAGGAGAGAAGATCGAGAAAATCTATACGGCAGCCCCGGGAAACGGGGCTCCAATAGGAGGATTGAAAATCGTGACCGAAAACGGATGGGTAGCAATGCGGCCTTCGGGAACGGAAGATATCTATAAAATATATGCAGAAAGCTTTCTGTCGCAGTCGCATCTGGAAAAACTTCTGGAAGCGGCACAGCAGATTGTATCCTCTCTGTCAGAGGCCAACTGAAAAAAGGATCGACCATGATTACCTACGACCTTAACCTTGGCTGGATAGCCGATGACGAATCGAATGAACTGATGGCGGAAGCCTTCGGAAACCTGGTTTACGAAAGAGAAAAGGGCGTTGCAGGCTACTACAATCTTCCTGTCAACTCAAGATTGATAGTAACGGAAGCTGAAGCTTTTGCCGCATCCAGTGAAGTAATACAAAAGTGTGACACAATAGCAGTCATAGGTATAGGCGGTTCATCTTTAGGGGCAAAAGCCGTTCATTCCGTCCTTAAACACAGAAATCCGGGAGCGAAACGCCTTCTCTTTCTGGAAAATCCGGACCCTGTAGATATAGAAGAGAAGTTTGAGACATTAAAAAAAGAGAAAACTCTTTTTATTGTAATCTCGAAGTCCGGAAGTACCGTCGAGACGATCTCAATTTTCAAAGCTGCTATCGAGAGATTCGGTTTGGATCTGAAGGGAAAGGACAAAGAACGGGTTATAGCGATAACCGATGAAGGCTCCGCTTTATGCCATTTTGTGGATCACTACGGCCTCAAAGCTTACACAATCCCGCATAATGTCGGCGGCCGTTTTTCCGTTCTCAGCAGTGTAGGCATAGTACCGCTTACATTTGCGGGATATGACACCTGCTCAATACTCGACGGGGCAGCGGCAATGGTGGAGAGTTTTTTTAACGGTGAAGAGGAACATCTGCTTATCAAAGCCGCCTTTATCGCAAGAAACTGGAGAGACTACCGCATGAATGTCATCTTTGCCTACGCCTCCTGTATGGAGGATTTCGCGAAGTGGTATGTGCAGCTGTGGGGTGAGTCTCTCGGCAAAATAGACCGTTGCGGAAACAGGGTCGGACCTACACCTGCCGGACATATCGGATCGGTCGACCAGCATTCCTTTCTGCAGCTTATAATGCAGGGACCTCGTGACAAAAGCGTTACTTTCATAAAAGTGAAAGATTTTGAAAAAAAACTGAAAATACCCGATATTAAACTTGAGCATATAGAAAAATGTGACTACGTCAACGGCCATACATTCAATGAACTCATCAATGCGGAGTGTGACGCCACACGTGAGAGTCTGATCGGCGAGGATATACCGGTAGACTCCATTACTCTCGAAAGAGCAGATGAGGCAGGGCTGGGTGAGCTTATTTTATATTACGAGCTTTTGACGTCTTTAACAGGTGCAATGCTGCACATAAACACCTATGATCAGCCCGGTGTCGAAAAGGGCAAACAGATATTGGTAAAAAAATTTCAAAAGGCTTAAATTAGATGAATCTCTTCCCCTATACAATCGATAAAAAATATAAAACGAAAGTTGCATATTTTTCGATGGAGTTTGCTATAGACCAGGCTCTTAAAACATACTCAGGCGGGCTTGGTTTCCTGGCCGGATCCCACATGCGCAGTGCGAATGACAGGAGACAGCATACGATAGGTGTCGGAATGCTCTGGAGCTACGGCTATTACGATCAGGGGCGTCATGAGGACAACACTCTTAAAATCGATTATCGGCGCAAGTTCTACTATTTCATAGAAGAGACCGGAATAAAGGTGGAGGTACTTATAAACGGCAAACCGATTGTTGTCAAAGCGTATCTGCTGCCGGCTTCCACCTTCGATACCGCACCGGTCATTCTTCTTACGACAGACTGTTTTGAAAACGACCACCTTGCCCGAACAATCAGCCATAAACTATACGATGCAAATGAAGAGACACGCATAGCTCAGGAGATTGTTCTTGGAATCGGCGGTGTCAAAGTACTTGAGGCTATGGGAATCGATGTAGATGTCTACCACATGAATGAAGGGCACTCTCTGCCGCTCGTTTTTGAACTGATGAAGAGATATCCCGATCTGGATGAGCTTAAAAAACATGTAGTCTTTACAACCCATACACCGGAGATGGCGGGAAACGAGGAGCACGATGCACACCTGCTTGAAAGCATGGGATTTTTCAACGGCTTTTCAATAGATGAGATAGGAAGGAAACTGGACTATCACGACAGGAACTTCTCATTGACTATCGGTGCGCTAAAAACCTCCAAACGGGCCAATGCCGTATCCAAGATTCATGAAAAAGTGGCAAACGATATGTGGAAGGATATCGACGGCAAGTGTGAGATCATAAGCATAACCAATGCCCAAAACATGCGCTACTGGGCAGACAAACAGCTTCTGAGCTGGATGCAGGAGCATGAAGATTACCAATTGGTGGGAAGAAAGAAACACCTCAAGCGCATACTTTTTGAAGAGGTGGCCCACCAGACAGGAAAGCTTTTCGATCCGGATATACTTACGATTGTCTGGGCGAGAAGATTTGCCGAATATAAGCGTCCAGGCCTGCTGACATACGATATGGAGCGTTTCAGAAGACTAATCTCCGACAGCGACAGGCCGGTCCAGATAATCTGGGCGGGAAAACCCTATCCGCTCGACTATAGAGCCGTTCAGATGTTCAACGACCTTGTTCTGATGAGCAGGGAGTTTAAAAATGTAGCGGTTCTTGTCGGATACGAACTTCGCCTTTCAAAACTGCTGAAACAGGGAAGCGATCTCTGGCTCAACACTCCGAGGTGGGGGCGTGAAGCGAGCGGTACGAGCGGCATGAGTGCAGGTGTAAATGCATCCATCCACTTTTCTGTAGACGACGGATGGCATGCCGAGTTCCAAAAAGACGGTATCAACTCTTTTACCATACCGCATGCCGACCCGGCTCTGCCGGTTGAGGAGATAGACCGCCTGGACTATCTTACTATGATGCAAAAGCTCGAAGATGTGATTATCCCGATGTACTATGACAATGAAAAAGAGTGGCTCAATATCGCCAAAAACGGAATGAACGATATCATAGCCTACTTCAGCTCATCCAGAATGGTTGACGAGTACTACGAAAAGCTCTACGATTTCGGCAGTTGATTCTCCATATCCCGGCGGTTGATATAGCGGATACTTTTTCCCTGAAATATCTTTTCGCCGAGATATCCTGTAACCAACACGAATGCCGAGGGGTTTTCGCCGGTAAGTTTTAGAAACCTGGATGTAAGCTCCTTTTCACTTTTGAACTCCTCTATCGCCACGCAGGTATGAACTCCCCAGATAATAGCCGTTTTGTTCAGAAGGGCAGGGTCTGTTGTGATGGCGTAGACAGGCTTATGCGGTCTAAATTTACTCAAATGGCGTACTGTATATCCGGAAAGGGTGAGTGCTGCTACAAATTCACATGGAACCAGCTTCGACATCTCAACGGCGGCATGGGAAAAAGCCTCTGTGGGGCCCGGCGCTATTCCGTCATGCAGAGTGCACAGATGCTGGGTATGCACTATTGTCTTTTTAAGCACGCCTACAGCCTTTAGCGGATATTTTCCGACTGCTGTCTCATCAGAAAGCATAACGGCATCTGTCCCGTCGAGTACCGCATTTGCGATGTCCGAGACTTCTGCCCGTGTCGGATAAGGCGAATTCAGCATCGAGGTAAGCATCTGTGTGGCCGTTATTACGGGTTTGGCTTTGATGTTGCACTTTTTAATGATCTCTTTTTGAAGCAGCGGTACTCTGAAGAGTCCGGCTTCCGCCCCAAGGTCACCGCGTGCCACCATTACAGCATCGCTGGCATCGATAATTTCATCGATCTTTTCAAGAGCGCTCTTTCTTTCGATTTTGGCTACTATCCATGAGTTTCCGCCGGCTTTTTTTACGATCTCCCGGGCCTCGTTTATATCATCTGCAGAGCTGACGAAAGAGACTGCTACAAAGTCTACTCCGACTTTTGCTCCGAAATGGAGGTCATCCCTGTCTTTTTGCGTCAAAGCGCTCAGGGAAATTCTGCTGTCGGGCAGGTTCACACCTTTTCCTTCAGCTAGGGTACCCGGTGTTAGAACTTCAAGTTCGACAATATCGCCGTTTTTCTGTTTGACCCTCGTATGAACGGTACCGTCTGCGAAAAAGATATCTTCACCCACCCTGAACGAATCGATAAGTTCCGGATGAGTAATGGAAAAGGCCTCATGAGAAGGCTCTTTTGCCATAAAAATTTTTTCTGAACGATGAACGGCGACTCTTTTTCCCAAACCTTTTATTCTTATCTTGGGTCCACAGATATCCTGCAGTACGGCAATGAGACGCCCCTTCTTTTCAGCCATCCTGCGAATTGAGCGGATTGTTTCCAGATGCTCTTCATGGGTGCCGTAGGAGAAGTTGAGCCGGAATATGTTCACTCCTGTATCTATGAGCTCCTCAATGGCCTCCGGTCTGTTTGTCGACGGACCCAGGGTTGCCACTATTTTAACTTTCGGATGCACTGAAAACTCCTTGTTTACCAATATGTGTTAACATTATACATCCTCTATGCTCAAAGAAGGAGAGAGAATGTCACTGGCGATTATCTGTTCCGGAGGGGATGCGCCCGGTATGAATCCGGCTATAAAAAAGTTCGTAGACTATGTTTACGAAAAAGGCAAAACCCCCTATTTCATATTTAACGGTCTTGAAGGACTCATCGACGGTGAAATCGCCGCGGCGACACACAAAGATGTTGCCGGCATCGTCCACAGGGGAGGGGCGATTATAAGATCGTCCAGATCTAAACGTTTTTATGAATACGAATATAGGAAGATAGCATTCGAAAACCTGAAGAAAAACGGCATAACAGGTCTGGTTGTACTGGGAGGTGACGGATCGTTCCGTGCCATGGACAAACTGAGCGAAGAGTTTGAACTCAACTTCGTAGGTATTCCCACAACGATCGACAACGACATATACGGGACAGATACATGTATCGGTGTCGATACGGCACTCAATGTCATACGTGACGCCCTTGACAAGATCAGAGATACGGCATCTACTTTCAGCCGCGCCTTTGTTGTAGAGGTGATGGGTCGCGAGTGTGGATATCTGGCAGCAGTTTCAGCCATAACGAGCGGTGCCGAAATATGCCTTATACCGGAGGCCGATTTCAACAAGAACGTTGCGCTGGAGCATCTGAAAAGGGAGATTGAAAACGGCAGGAGCTATATACTCTGTATTGTCTCCGAAGGTACCAGGATGACGAATGAGATAGCGCAGTGGCTGGAGAATGAGATCGGAATGGAGACCAGAATCACAGTGCTGGGCCATATTCAGCGCGGCGGAAGCCCCACGGTAAACGACCGTATGCTGGCATTTGAATTTACTGTTCGTGCCGTAGACCATCTGCTTCAGTCAAAAAATTCCAACAAAGTCATGGTGATAGAAAACGGCCAGTATGGAATGAAAGAGATAGAAGAGATTGTCGACCATCGATACAGAATCGATCCGGAGCTGCTCGGAATGCTCAACAGACTCGACTGAACCGATCGGCAATACGGCAGATTTGGTTATAATAAAACCATGTAGGGCGCAGGGTAACACTTTTATGATCGAAGGTATTTACCATGTGCGGCAAAAGGCACTATTAAAAAAAGGAGGGGACATGGTCAAGATAACGAAAAGAGGAAAAAAGGCTTGGGTTACATTCACGCTGGAAGATGACGGTTTCGGATCGGTTGAGATCAAGGGAAGCTGGAGCGGTTGGGAAGCGGAACCTATGAAACGCAAAAAAAGCGGTGACTTCTATATTGTCAAAGTGTTGCCGACGGGCAGCACCTTCGAGTTTGGGTATCTCTCTAAAGACGGCAGATGGCTGAATGATGAGACTCTTGCATCGGCAGACTCTCCATTCGGCAGTAAAAATTCGGTTTTGAGTACCTGAAAAAGAGGCATTTGATCGATGTTGCTACTTTTGTGTAACACCGGTCGTTTGCAAAAGAGGAGCGGAAAAAGCAAAAGGAGGGTCTAATGTCCAAAAAAATCAAAGCGGTTGTAATGGCGGGCGGATTCGGTACCCGCATACAGCCGCTCACCCACTCTATACCAAAGCCGATGCTGCCGGTTGTCAACCTCCCGATGATGGAACATACAATAAACAGTCTGGTTGAAATCGGAATCAAAGATTTTATAATTCTGCTCTATTTCAAACCCGACGTCATTAAAAACCATTTCGGTGACGGTAAGGAGAGAGGCATAAATATAGAGTATGTCCTCCCCGACGACGACTACGGCACCGCCGGAGCTGTCGGGTTTGCAAGAGAGTATCTGGATACAACGTTCATGATTGTCAGCGGTGATCTTGTCACTGACTTCGATTTCAAAAAGATTGTCGAATTCCACAAAAAGAGAAAATCGAAACTGACCATTACACTCACTTCGGTCGAAAATCCGCTTCAGTTCGGTGTCGTGATTACCGACGAAAACGGAAAAATAGAGAAGTTTCTGGAAAAGCCCAGCTGGGGCGAAGTATTCAGCGATACGATAAATACGGGAATCTATCTGATAGAACCGGAAATTCTGGACTATATTCCCGTTGGGGAGAATTACGATTTCGGAAAAGATCTTTTCCCGTTGCTGATGGAGGAGAATGTAGATATACTGGGCTACGATGCGGCAGGCTACTGGCGTGATGTAGGCAATCCGGAGAGTTACCGCGAGGTGCATGACGACATTTTCAACAACAGGCTGAATTTCAAAATCCCAGGCAAGAAGATCGAATATCCTGACGGGACCCTCTATTTGACCGGAGAGAGCGAGATAGGCCCGGACATAGAGATAATAGATACGGTCGTGATCGGAGACAATGTAAGAATCGGCAAGCGGACTCGTCTGCACAATGTGACGATAGGAGACAACGTAACGATCGGCAACGAGTGCCGCATAAGAAATTCGGTACTCTGGCACGATATTCAACTGGGCAAAAAGGTCGTTCTCGACAACAGTGTAATCTGCAACGACAACAAAATAGGCGACGGCGTCGTAGCAAAGGCGGGGCTGATACTTGCGGAAGGATGCGAAGTGGGCAAACTGGCCCATTTCGAACAGGATGTTACGGTATGGCCAGACAAAAAGATCGAGCCCGCCGCCATCGTCAACAACAATGTCGTCTGGGGCAGCCGCTACCGCAACACGATATTTGAGAACGGCAGTATCAGCGGCAAAAGCAATATCGAGATCAGCTGCGAAATGGCTTGCAAGATCGGAGAAGCCTTCGGCTCCCAGCTTCCTCCAGGGAGCAAGATTGTAGTGGGCCGCGACTATGACAAGAGCCCGAGGATGATCAAACGCGCCTTTGTAGGAGGTCTGCTTGCAGCCGGTATCGATGCTATCGATCTTCGTGCCATTCCGCCGGCTGTAATGCGCTATAACCTTAGTCAGGATGAGACACTGCTCGGCGGTGTACACTTCAGAAAGAGTCTTGTAGATCCTGCCGGAGTGCAGATTACCCTATATAATGAAGAGGGGCTCAGAATCGATACGAATTCAGCCAAAAGTATCGAAAAAACCTTCTTCAAAGAGGATTTCAGGCGGGTCGACTATAACGATATAGGATCGATTCACGACAGTCATCTCTACCACTACGACAGCTGCATCTCCTATAAAAGAGCACTGGAGATGTCTATAGACCACAAGATCATCAAAACAAAGGGATTTCGAGTCGCCGTCGACCTGATGTTCGGTATCACGAAAGATGTTTTCCCGCAGATAATGACCGATCTGCAGATCGACAATATCATGCTCAATGCCTACACCGATGCCAGAAAACTCTCCAATATACACAATGTGAAAATCAAACTGAAAGAGGACATTTCACACATAGTAACCGGACTAGGGCTCGACATGGGAATTTTGATCTATCCCCACGGTCAGCGCCTTACGCTCATAACGGACAAAGGAGATGTACTGAACAAAGTAGAAGCTCTCAATGCCGTTTTGGAGCTGATGAATATGGAGGCGGAGCACCGCCAGACAAAACTGAAGGTCTTTCTGCCGACATGGGCACCCGATCTGATGGACGAGTCCTATTCGCATCTTTCGATCAAACGCGGGAAATACTCCAATTTCAAAGCATCGACACTTAAACGGTACGATCTGATCGCTACGATCGACGGCAATTACGCTTTTACAGAATTTTCACTGCACAGAGATGCGATGTACGCCAGCCTGAAAATAATGGAGCTGTTGACGCGCCACGAAGTCAAGCTTTCGGAAGTGGCGAAGGAGATGACACATTTCTATTTCCATATATGCCGCATACCGTGCCCTCAGTCGATGAAGGGAAGAATGATGCGCAAATTCCTCGAATATGCGAAAGGAAAAAAAGCCTCCACAACCGACGGAGTCAAGATATGGGAAAACGAAACAGACTGGATATTGATGATTCCGGACCAGTACAGCGAGCATCTGAACTTCTATATTCAGGCGCTCGATCAAAAGAGGGGCAAAAAGCTGCACGACTGTTATAGAAGCAAAATAGATGAGTGGATGAAAATAAACTAGTCATGCTGAAACTCGCATTTTTATGGCATATGCATCAGCCCGACTACAGGGGAAGTGACGGGCTGATGAGAATGCCGTGGGTCTTTTTGCATGCGATAAAAGACTACTACGAAATGCCGTGGCTGCTATCGCGGCAAAAGGGAATCAAGGCGACGTTCAATCTCACGCCGCCTCTTATAGAACAGCTGATACTCTATGAGAAAAACGGCATCGAGTGTGACCGATTTTTAACACTGCTTTCCAAAGAGCCTCACGAGCTTGGAAGCGAAGATCGCGAGTGGGTGATTAAAATCTGCAAAAGCAGCCGTTTCGATACGATGGTGAAGCCTCTGCCGCGCTTTGCAAAACTTTTCGAGCAGATCTCTTTTCAGGATTCAGAGCTGATAGAACTGGAGGTACTGTTTCTGCTCTCCTGGTGCGGCAACTATCTTAGAGAGAACGACGAGACTGTAGCGAGACTGCTGGAGAAAGCGAGCGGATTCGACGGTGCCGACAAAAAAGAGCTGATCGAAAGCCTTCTTGGGTTCATACCTTCGATTCTGCCTTTTTACAACGATCTTCAAAAACGCGGCCTCATTTCAGTTTCGACGACACCGATGAACCACCCGATCCTGCCTCTTCTGATCGATATGAAGAGCGCGGTAGTATCGAATCCGAAAACGAAGATACCCTCCAACAACATGCCGCTTGTCGAAGATGCAAAAGAGCAGGTCGACAGGGCTGTAAAGCTCTATGGTGAACTCTTCGGCTCTTCACCGCGGGGCTTTTGGCCCGCGGAAGGGGCTGTAGACGAAAAAAGCGTTCAGATATACGCAGATCACGGCATAGAGTGGATAGCCACGGATGAAGAGATACTCTTCAAATCGATCGGCGACGGTGACAGAAAAAAACTCTACCGTCCCTACAGTTTCGGCGGGCTGAAAATCCTCTTCAGAGACCACTCTTTAAGCGACCTGATAGGCTTTACATACAGGTTCAAAGAGGCCGGTGCCGCCGCTGCGGACTTTGTATCGAGGCTCGAGGCTATAGAAAAAAGAGTGGATAAACCGGTTGTCTCTGTAATTCTAGACGGCGAAAATGCGTGGGAATTTTACAAAAACAACGGACGGGATTTTTTCGAAAAACTCTATTCAAAACTCGAGCATGCCGAGTGGTGCCAAACCGTTACCATGATGGAAGCCGCAGAGCAGAAGAGCGGATCTTTGAAAAAACTCCATCCCGGATCGTGGATAAACGGCAATTTCGATACATGGGTCGGCCATCCGCAGAAGAATGCGGCATGGGAGCTTCTTTTTCAGACAAAGGCCGACTATATTCACCACAAAGAGGAGCTTGCAAAACCGGCAAAAGAGAAGATCGACTACCATTTTCTCGCATGTGAGTGTTCCGACTGGTTCTGGTGGTATGGAGAAGATCATCATACCGAATACGCCGATGACTTCGATCGCCTTTTCAGAGGTCATCTGATAGAGATTTACAGGCTCATGAAACTGGCCGTACCGGCAGATCTTTTCAGACCGATCGTTCCGGATCAGAATCTACGCTCTCTGCTCAGCGAGCCGAAATTCCCGATTCACCCTGTAATAGACGGAAAGGTAAGCTCCTTTTTCGAATGGCTGGGAAGCGGCATGATCGACGAGAGTGCCGCTTTTTCCACAATGGAGGGTTCGAGAGGCCCCGTCGAAAAGATCTTCTGGGGGCAGGATGAAGCCCGTATCTATCTGCGCTTAGACGGAGATATGCACAGACTCAAAAGAGGGGCGACCGTAACAATATATACGGACATAGAAGATGAGCCTATAGTTCTGGATACGAAGCACCTGTCGAAAAGGGGCTACGTAAAAGCGGCTCTGGATAAAATATTGGAAATTTCGATCGACAAACGCCGTTTTGCAGGGGCCAAATCCGTTTTACTGCGTATCGAGATAGAGATAGGTGCACAGGCGGTGCAGACACTGCCAGGTGTTTACGAGCTGCGCATCGATCTTGACGATGACTACAGCGAAAACTGGTTCGTATAAGGATTTGAGAGTGAAAAAAGATAAAACATCACTTCTTTTCGGGGTGCATATGCACCAGCCCGTAGACAATTTTGACGAAGCCGTAGAGAGAGCCGTAAAGAGCTGTTACGCCCCCTTTTTCGCAACGATGCGCAAATATCCAGATTTTCGTTTCAGTGTACACTGCAGCGGATGGCTTCTGCAAAAGATCAAGAGCGAATATTCCGATCTTTTTGCCGATATGCTCTCACTCGGCCGTGAAGGGTCGGTAGAGTACCTGACTGCCGGTTTCTATGAGCCGGTTTTGAGCTCCATTCCTCCGTCCGATCGTGTCGCACAGATTCGAAAGCTCTCCAAAAGCGTCGCCGAAAACTTTTCCCGGCAGCCTGAAGGTCTCTGGCTGACCGAGAGAGTATGGGAGTCCGGGCTGGTTCCAGATATCGTAAAAGCTGGTGTAAAGTATGCGATCGTAGACGACTACCACTTCATTGCCGCAGGATTCGACAAAGAGAGACTAAACGGCTTTTTTATGAGCGAGGAGGGCGGCGAGAAGATTGCACTCTTTCCGATATCGCAGGCTCTTAGATACACGATTCCGTTTAAACCGGCAGAGAGTGCGATAGAGGCAATAAAAGCATGTGGAAAAGGTGACGGCGGCGCAGCCGTGATCTTCGACGATGCTGAAAAGTTCGGGATGTGGCCCGGTACGAACGAGTGGGTACATCAGAAGGGGTGGTTGAAGAGTTTTGTAGAGAGCGTGCTTGAAGATGAAGAGATTCAGACGCAGCACTACAGAGAGTATCTTTCCAACAACCGTGCGAAAGGTATCGCCTATCTGCCGAGTGTATCCTACTACGAGATGGGAGAGTGGAGCCTCGAAGCCGACGATGCTCTGGCCCTGGAGAGATTGAGGGCCCAGATGGGTGAAGAGCGCTTCGAGCGTGAGGGGATCAAGTTTCTAAAAGGGGGAATCTGGAAGAACTTTTTCGTCAAATACGAAGAGTCGAACCGTCTTCACAAGAGGATGCTGGAGTGTTCAGCAAAAGGTATCGATACACCCGAGTATGAAGATGCACTCCACAGACTCCAGACAAACGACGTCTTCTGGCACGGAGTCTTCGGCGGACTCTATCTGCCTAACCTTCGCGACAACGCTTACAGATACCTGATCGAGTGTGAAAACATGCGTTACGGCGCCTCTTCAGCCGTTGAATGTACAGATACCGACCTGAACGGTTATGAAGAGATCAAATGGGTCGGTGAGGATGTAATCGCCAGATTCGACAGCCGATACGGAGGGCAGCTGGTTGAGTTTTGCGACAGAAAAAAGCTCTTCAATTTCCAGAATGTCCTGACACGCCGAAAAGAGGCCTACCACGAAAAGATATCTGAAAGCGGTACACAGAAACAGGAAGCAAAACCGGAAGAGGAGGGGATAAGCACAATTCACAATGCCGCACATCGTGCAGGTGAAGCTATTCGTGAAGCGCTTGTATACGACTGGTACATAAAAAACTCTTTCATAGATCACATAAGCGACCACACACTAGATACCGGAAGTTTTCGAAGATGCAGTTTCAGAGAACTCTCCGATTTTGCCAATCAGCCTTTTGAGATGAATATGAAAAAGAGCTCCGTCACCTTTGAAAGAAGGGGCGGCATATACGACTATCAAAAATTCGATACCGTGTTGAAAAAACGGTACGATTTTATTAAAAACGGTTTTGACTTTTCGATCGAAATAGAGAGTGAAAGTCCTCATATTTATGAATATGGAATCGAGATGAACCTCCATTTCGCCAATCTCGAGGATGTAATGCTTGAAAACAGGCCTATCGGAACATGCTCATGTCACGAGATGCGCTCATTCGAAATTAAAGACAGATATACCGGCAGAGTTTTAAGATTCGAGATGGACCACTTTTTCTCCATAATTTCTACAGAGCTTCAGACCGTCTCCCAGAGTGAAGAGGGTTTTGAACTGATGACGCAGGGTGTCAGTATTATGGTAGTTCTGCCGTTTTCAAAAAAGCTCTCGATCAGCGGCTCTTTAAAGGTGCTCGATGTCTGATATCCGCTACGATCCTATCCTCGATGAGTACTCCATTATCGCTCCGGAGCGGCTGCATCGGCCGGACTGCTACGCAAGCGCGGCGAAAAAGAGGCGAAAAAAGAGAAGAGAGTGTCCCTTTTGCGAGGGGCATGAGTCTATGACTCCGACCGAGATTTTCGCGATCCGGGAAAATGACCCCGACACCCCGGGATGGAAAACGCGCGTAGTGCCGAATCTCTACAAAGCGGTAAAGATCGAGGCCCCATGGAGCAGACACGACAGCGGAATCTACAGAGCATGGGACGGTTTCGGTGCGCATGAAGTAATAATCGATACGCCTCGCCATCTTCTTAGAATGGATGAGTGGAGCGTAGAAGAGTATTTCAACTGGCTGTATACGATGCGTGCCCGCCTTAACGATCTGAGAAACGATATTCGACTCGTTCATATCAGCCTATTTAAAAACCATGGCCACTATGCTGCGTCTACTCAGCCGCATCCGCATACCCAGCTGATAGCACTGCCTACTCCTCCGCTTGAATCTCTAAGGCAGATGAAACATGCCGGCAGTTTCTTCGATGAACACGGCCAGAGCCTTTTTGATGCACTTCTGGCGTCGGAGACGGAAGAGAAAAAGCGTATAGTTGCACAAAGCCCCAATTTTACGGTTTTATCTCCATACGCTTCAGCCTTTGCATTTGAAACGGCGATCTTTTCAAAAAAGAGAGTAAGCGACCTTGGCGGATTGAACGATTCTGATCTGCAAGAGCTTGCCGCCCTGATGAAAAGAGTCATCGCGGCTCTCTATATGCAGCTAGGTGATTTCGACTTCAATATTACGTTCAATACACCGCCGCTTCAGAAAAACTTCTCGACAGAAGGTTTTTTCGATGATATACCCGATATATGGCGCCTCGGTATACGCATAATACCGCGCCTTTTCAGACTCGGCGGCTTTGAACTCGGGAGCGGAATGCAGATCAATCCGGTCCTGCCGGAAGAGGCGGCGTCGCTTTTGAAAGAGAGTATCGAGGAGATGAAATGAGAGTTCTTTTCGCCGCTGCAGAGATGTTTCCGTTCGCCAAAAGCGGGGGGCTGGCAGATATAGCTCATGCGCTCCCGGCAGCTTTGAGTGAAGAGGCGGACGTGACGGCTGTCATGCCGCTCTACCGCTTCATAGAGAAAGAGCGTTTCGGCATTAGACCCACCGGTGAGCATTTTATCCTTAAATTCGGCTCGGAAGTCTATGATGTAGAGATATTTGTCGGTATGCGCGAAGGTGCGGAGGCCGTTTTTGTATATAACCCTCTGCTTTGCGACCGTGACTATCTCTACGGTCCTCCCGGCGAAGGATACGAAGATAACGACCTCCGCTTCGCGATCTTCTCTCATGCTATTGTGGAACTGGCAAAAAAGCACTCTTTCGATCTGCTCCATCTGAACGACTGGCATACCGCGCCTGCCGCCGTACTCGCTCACGATGCGGGGTTGAGAGTCAAAACGGTCTTTACTATCCATAATCTCGCATATCAGGGGATTTTCGAGCCGGCCTCGTTAAAAAGAACCGGAATAGCAAAAAGACACTTCAATCTGGAGGAGTGCGAATTTTACGGCAGCGTGAACTGGATGAAATGCGGCATTGCACATGCCGATGCCGTCACGACAGTAAGTCCAAGCTATGCAGTGGAGATACAGGAGCCCGAATACGGTTGCGGTCTGGATGGCTTTTTGCGAAAACAGAAAGGGAAACTCAGAGGCATTCTGAACGGAATAGATACCGATTTTTTCGATCCTTCAAACGATCCTGAGCTGCCGGCCCCATACAGTATGGATAATCTTAAAGGTAAGAGTATCTGTAAAGAAAAGTTCCTGAATGAAATTAATATAGATAAATATGAACTACCCCTTTTCGTATTTATCGGCCGCTTCGCTGAACAAAAGGGGCTCGACCTTATCGTTGAAGCGGCCGAAGAGCTGGCAAAACGTCCCATAATGCTTGTTCTGCTCGGCGAAGGAGAGGAGAGGTATCATAAGCAGCTGCAGGAGCTTGCAGAAAGAGACCAAAATATCTTCGTTCGATTCGGTTATGATGAAGCTCTTTCCCACCGGATGTACGCCGCTGCCGATTTTTTGCTTATGCCGTCACGTTTCGAGCCGTGCGGGCTTAACCAGATGATCGCTATGCGCTACGGAACCGTTCCGCTGGTCCATTCCGTCGGCGGACTGCGCGATACGGTACACCCCCTTGGCTCATCGGTGGATATGTGCGGTCTCGGCTTTCTTTTCGAGAGCATGGACTCATCGGCCCTTCTGGAGTGTGTCGACAGTGCAATCTCTCTCTATTCGAAAAAAACGGTACTCGACCGGGTCAGAGAGTTCAATATGGAGTGCGATTTCTCGATTGGCAGATGTGCCGCTCACTATCTCGAGCTATACAGGAGTCTCTTATGAGCAGACTCGCAATAGATGCCGGCGGAACATGGCTTCGTTACGAGAT
>CAYZMY010000010.1:0-21716 GCA_964479605.1 uncultured Campylobacterales bacterium
TCCCCCTCAAAATTTCCTGCCCTTATCAAAACTATTTGCTTTCCATGCAGCTTCAATCCTGTGAAATATTTACCAGGCCATATCCATCTGTACAAGAAATCTTGAGTCGAACTCCTTATCCTGCGTAATTGCAAACTGTGTTCCGACACCGATGAAAACTTCAGGTTTCAGCTTGAATTTGAGAGAGGGGAAGAGATAGAACATAGTTTTTTGTTCCGTAACCTTCCCCTCTATTTCAACAATCGGAAAGAGTTTCTCGGTAGCTTTAAAGACTCCCGAAAAGCCCATTTCGAACATTTTCATTTCGGGCATATAGTGGACATTGCCGTCAAACACCGCAAGGCCGCTTACAAATTGGCGTCCCGAAACTCCGAAAGCTCCGATAACCTCATCTTCACCCTTGGGAATGGTACCTGAAGGTATCAGAGCCCCCGCAAAGAGGGATATTCCGCTCTGAGCTTCGTCATCCTGCAAAACTGCATACATCAGCATCACATCGGTACGCGGGCTCTGCCTGATCTCATTATTCCTTATATGTATTCCGAGCCGTTCATAAAGACCTGCCTCCAGATGGAAACCGAAATCCTCCTGTGAGGGCTCCGAATTTCCCCCCTGCCTGTAACCTGTCACTCTTACACTTGCCATTCCGGGCATATCCGGGATTCCCATATGGTTGAAAAACGGATGGGGAAACCCTTCCGACATCTCGGCCATCATCCCTCCAGCCATCTTATCGGCATCTGACCTGTCCATGCCCCCCAAGAGAGAACTGCAAGCGACAAAAATAGCGAGCAGCGATGCTTTTGTAACTTTTTCGACTGACATTTTCGATCCTTCCCTGTTTTGCTTTAAACATCTTTTTAAAGACCCAATATAGAGACTATTATAAAATTGTGTAATAAGTGTGCAGGTTTTGAAAAAGTGTTTGAGAAAAGTGTTTGGAGAAAAGTCCGGTTTTGAAAAAGTGGATATCGGGAGTAGAAGCAGGGCCGCCGAAAGGCGGCCGTGGAGAGATAGGTTTATCTGTTTATAAGAGCTACGATTTCACCGTTTTGGGCATCGAAAACGACACTGTCGCCCTCTTTGACCTTCTCTTCGAGAATCAGCTCCGCGAGCTTGTCCTCTACAAGCTCGTAAAGAGCCCTCTTGAGCGGTCTTGCACCGTAGACCGGGTCGAAGCCGGCTTCGGCTATGCGCTCTTTTGCAGCTTCCGTAAGCGAAGCTTTGATATCCCTCTCTTCGAGTTTGGCCTCTATGTTTTTGAAGAGGATATCTACTATCTTCGTTATCGCCGTCTTGTCGAGCGGGTTGAAGATTATGATGTCATCCAGCCTGTTCAAAAATTCGGGCTTGAAGTACATCTTCAGTTCATCCCTGACCGCCTTTTCACGATCTTCGGGGTCTCTAAACTCCATAATCTTGTCGCTCGCGATATTCGACGTCAATATTATGATCGTATTTCTAAAGTCGACTGTCACACCCTTGTTGTCGGTAAGCCTTCCGTCGTCGAGCACCTGCAGAAGCACGTTGAATACATCCGGGTGCGCCTTTTCGATCTCGTCGAACAGAATTACGCTATAGGGCTTTCTGCGTACCGCTTCGGTGAGCTGTCCGCCCTCTTCGTACCCCACATATCCCGGAGGCGCACCTACCAGCCTGCTGACGGCGTGCTTCTCCATATATTCGCTCATATCGATTCGAATAAGCGACTTTTCGGTATCGAACAGGAACTTCGCCAGAGTTTTGGCGGTCTGGGTCTTTCCGACCCCTGTGGGACCGAGGAAGAGGAAGCTTCCTATCGGCCTGTTCTGCTCGCTCAATCCCGCCTTGTTGCGCTTGATGGCACGGGCGACCGCTTTTATCGCCTGCTCCTGGCCCACTACATCTTCCGCCAGAACATCTTCAACATGCAGAATCTTCTCCTTCTCGCTCTGGAGCATCTTCGTAACAGGAATCTGCGTCCAGCGGCTGACTATCTTGGCTATCATCTCCTCGTCTACGGCATTTTTAAGAAGAGTCCCCTCTTTCTGCATTCTCTCCCACTGCTCGTTGAGCTGCTTGAGCTGCTCTTCAAGCTGCGGAATCTTGCCGTACTCGATTTCGGCGGCTTTGTTGTAGTCGCCGTTTCGCTTGGCCGCTTCCGCTTCGCTTCTGAACTTGTCAATCTCGACCTTGATATGCGCTATATCATTGAAAACTTTTTTCTCGGTCTCGAACTGTGACTCAAGCTTTCGTTTTTTCTCTTCCAGATCTGCCAGTTCCTTCTCTATCTCCGCAAGCCTTGCTTCATTCTTTTTGGACTCTTCCATCATAAGAGCCTCTTTTTCGACCTGGAGCTGGCTTATTTCCCGTTTAACACGGGCAAGTTCATTAGGCTCGCTCTCTATCTGCATCTTAAGCTCTGCAGCTGCCTCGTCGATAAGGTCTATCGCCTTGTCCGGCAGGTACCTGTCGGTAATATAGCGCGCAGAGAGTTTGGCCGCCGCAACCAGCGCACTGTCGAGAATCGTGACGTTGTGAAACGCTTCGAGGCGCTCACGCAGTCCGCGCAGAATCTGCAGAGCCTGGTTGATCGACGGTTCATTTACATGTACCGGCTGAAAGCGGCGCTGAAGTGCCGCATCTTTCTCGAAATATTTTCTGTACTCTTTCAGGGTAGTGGCTCCGATTGTGTGGAGCTCGCCTCTTGCAAGAGCCGGTTTGAGCATGTTTGCGGCATCCATACTCCCTTCGCTGGCACCTGCACCGACGATAGTATGTATCTCGTCGATGAAAAGTATTATGTCGCCGCTGCTTTTTACCTCTTCTATTACCGCTTTGAGTCGGTCTTCGAACTCCCCTCTATACTTTGCGCCCGCAATCAGTGCGCTCATATCTAGAGCCACGACACGCTTGTTCTGCAGGCTCAGAGGTACCTCTTTATTGACGATTCGCTGCGCAAGTCCCTCTACGATCGCTGTCTTACCGACACCAGGTTCACCCAGCAAAATGGGGTTGTTTTTGGTCTTGCGGATCAAAATCTGCATCACCCGCTCGATCTCCTCATCCCGGCCGATAACAGGATCCAGCTCACCGTCTATCGCCTTTTTGTTTAGGTCGATACCGTACTTTTCAAGCGATTCAAGCGTCTCGTCGGCTGTCTGGCTCTCGATCTTCTTGCCGCCTCGGATAGCTTCGAACGTCTTTTTCAGCTCCATCATGTCGACATACTTGCCGAGAACCTCTTTTATCTGCGGATGGTCGAGGTTTGCAAGAAGCCATGTATCTACAGCCAGATACTGATCACCCTGCTTCGCCATAAGCCCTTCGGCTTTTTGAAGGCTCTCCTGCAGAGCTCTGGAAATCTTGATACTCTCTTTCGTTACGGAAGAGACCTTCGGAAGCTTGTCTGCTACGCTTTTTGCCTCCAGCTCTATCGGAGCCTTGTCTACTCCCATGCGGTTAAGCGCCTGATTCAAAACGCTTCCTGAATTGGTCAGCTGCCCCCATATCAGGTGCACCGGCTCTACTTCCGGGTTTTTGTTATGCAGTGCAAGACTCACACCGGACTCGATACTTTCGGTCATCTGATGGGTAAGTTTTTCAAATATACTCATTTGCACATCTCCTGTTTCATTTCAAATTAACTGTCAGAATTATATCTACTTTAGTCTAGCTATGTCAAGTTTCTTTACTTATTTTCTCTAAAGTAGGCCATAAAACTCCGGTTTTTTTAACTATCCTGCCTGTTATAAGCGGCTCATTATCACTTTTTTAGTTCGCGGTGGTATAATATCCTCCATAATTTCAAAATGGATACGGACAAAAAAATGATAAAAAGAAAAAGAGGCTTGATAGCCGCGGGGTTTATATCTACATTTGCCGCACTCACACTGATAGGCACTCCAAGTCTGTTCGCAAAAAGTGACGCCAACAGCACGGTTTCCAAACTAGAAGCGCTAAGCAAATTTACACGCGTAATCGGGACGGTCGAGAAGTATTATGTCGATGATCTGACGATCAACGAAATCATCAACAAGGCGATAAAAGGGCTTATGGCCAATCTTGATGCGCACTCATCTTTTCTGGATGCCAAAAGTTTCAAAGAGATGAAAATCCAGACAAGCGGTGAATTCGGAGGCCTGGGGGTCACCGTAGGCATGCGTGACGGAGCGTTGACGGTTATTGCCCCGCTCGAAGGCACTCCTGCCTATAAGGCCGGTCTGAAATCCGGAGACATAATACTCAAGATAAATGACAAATCTACCCTTAACATGACACTGGATGAAGCCGTATCTTTGATGAGAGGGAAGCCGAAAACCAAGATAACTCTTACTATAGTCCGTAAAAACGAGCCTAAACCTCTGGTTGTCACAATTATCAGGGATATCATAAAAATAGAGTCTGTGTATACCAAAAAGGTCGGCAGCGATATTCTGTATATACGAGTAGTATCGTTTGACAAAAAAGTCGTACACGATATAAAAAAGGCGCTCAGAGACAACCCCCATGCAAAAGGTCTTATCATTGACCTCAGAAACAATCCGGGCGGGCTGCTTGACCAGGCTGTCGGCATGGTCGATCTATTTGTAGACAAAGGTGTAATTGTCTCTCAAAAAGGGCGGATAAAAGATGAAAACCAGGTCTACAAAGCACATAGCAAGGGAACTTACAAAAAAATTCCGATGGTTGTACTGGTCAATGGCGGCAGTGCAAGTGCCAGCGAAATTGTAAGCGGCTCACTGCAGGATCATAAACGGGCCGTTATAGTCGGAGAGAAGACTTTCGGAAAAGGAAGTGTTCAGATAATCATGCCGATAAACAAATCTGAAGCTCTAAGGCTTACCATTGCACGATACTATCTGCCCAGCGGCAGAACTATACAGGCGGTGGGCGTAACACCGGATATTAATGTCTCTTTCGGAAAAGTAACTGTAGAAGAGAACCACTTTGCACTTAAAGAGTCTCAACTGAAAGAGCACCTCAAAGGAGAGTTGGAAAAAATTGACGGAAAGAGTAAAAAAGAGTCTAAAAAGGCAGAAACTCCATCCAAAGAGAAAGTTATAACAACCGAAGATCTTTACAACGACAACCAACTCAAAGAGGGCGTCGACATACTGCGTGCGCTCATTATTACACAGGAGAGAAAATGATGAAAAAAGAGCTTCTTTACGAAGGGAAAGCGAAGCGCCTTTACACGACAGACAATCCCGAACAACTCATTGCGGAATTTAAAGACGATCTTACGGCATTCAATGGAGAGAAACACTCTCAGGAGATCGGCAAAGGTGCACTCAACAACAAAATAAGCACCGAACTTTTCAAGCTCCTTGAGAGTGCCGGAATACCTACACACTTCATAGATATGCCCGATGAAAACCATATGCTTGTAAAAAAAGTGGACATTATTCTAATAGAGGTAGTGGTCAGGAACATCGCGACAGGAAGCCTTACAAAACGTCTGGGAATTGAAGACGGTACAAAACTTCCTTTTACCCTTGTAGAGTTCTACTACAAGCGCGACGATCTGGGAGACCCGCTTATCAACGACGAGCACTGCCTGATTCTCGATCTCGTCAAGAGCGAAGCGGATCTGGAAGAGTTGAAACGGCTGGGACGAGAAATCAATACAATCCTGAAAGCATTTTTCGCAAAAAAAGGTCTGAATCTGGTCGATTTCAAAGTAGAATTCGGTTACGACAGCAGCGGGAAGATTATTCTTGCAGACGAGATCAGCCCGGACAGCTGCCGTTTTTGGGATATGGAGTCAGGCGAGAAACTCGACAAGGATCGATTCAGACAGGGACTTGGCGGACTTAAAATAGCCTACGAAGAGGTGCTCAAACGTATTTTGAGTTAAAAACTGACCTGCACTTTTCAGGAAATGCCGAAAAGTGCACCAAGTCAGCTAAGGAGAAGTATTTAATGAAAGCAATAATCAACATATATCTTAAAGAAGGGGTCCTCGATCCTCAGGGAAAAGCGGTTCACCATGCACTTGGCGCACTGGGTTTCGATAGTGTCGATAGTGTGCGTGTCGGCAAACAGATCGTTCTGGATATCAAAGCACAATCGATGCATGAAGCGGAAAAAGAGGTAGAGAAAATGTGTGAAACACTTCTTGCCAATACCGTAATAGAAGACTACTCCATAGAGATCGTACAATGAAAATAGTCGTTCCACAGTTTCCGGGCACCAACTGCGAATTCGATACCAAATACGCATTTGAACATCTGGGGCATGAAGTGCAGGTAGTATGGCACGAAGATGAAACTGTTCGGGCCGACACGGATCTTATAGTGATTCCGGGCGGATTCAGTTACGGAGACTACCTTAGAAGCGGTGCTATAGCACGTTTCAGTCCGATCATGAAAGCCATAAAAGCATATGCGGACAACGGCGGCTACGTTCTGGGCATATGCAACGGTTTTCAGATTCTGCTTGAAAGCCACCTGCTCCCGGGAGCCATGAAGCGCAATGAAAACCTGCACTTCGTTTCGAAACATCAATACCTTAAAGTTGAAAACAGCGATAACCGCTTTTTGAGAAAATGCAAAACCGGAGATATTCTCAACATACCGATTGCACATGCTGAAGGCAACTTTTTTATAGAAAAAGAGGGTCTTGCCGAACTTTACGAAAATGGGCAGGTGCTGCTGACATACTGTGATCAAAACGGCAATCCCGACAACCCCAACGGATCAGTGGATAACATTGCCGGTATCTGCAACAAAGAGCGTAATGTTTTCGGACTTATGCCTCACCCTGAGCGAGCCATTGAAGCTATTCTGGGTTCTGATGACGGTATCAAAATGCTGGAAGGATTTATCTCCTAAGTGTCATCAATGTATATACGCTCTGTCATTTCCCTTTTTTTTGCAATAGGCCTGCTGCTTGGTGCCGAAAGCGAGCCTTCAGTCTTCCCCGATTCCTACGGCCAGTGGAGTGAAGAGGCAAATGAAACGGCAAAGCCCGCTGAACAGCTGATATATCTTAGTCTTGAGAAACTTCCGGAAAAAATCTATGTAGGCCAGATATTTCCGGTTACTGTGAAAGTGACATCTCTGGAAAGAAACCGTGTTTTTGAAATACAAACAGAAGACGGCAAGAACGTAACACTGGTAAAAGAGCCTGAGCTTATAGAACCGAAAGCTATAAGCAGGTTTACATACTACTTCAAGGCGACGGGGAGGTACCTTCGTCTGCCAAATTTTATAGTTTCATATATTGATGAGCCGGAGGTACAATACAGAACCGAAGGAAAAACACTGCAGGCAGTCCGGCTAAATCCTCCCAAAGATTTCTGTAATATACTTGCACAGAAGATGGAGCTGGTTAACTATCAGGCTTCAACATATACAGACAACAGCAATATCCTGGCTCTTCAACTTAAAATAGATTACGGAAATTACGACGATTTTCATCTTCAAAACTCCTCCAATCAGGGAATTGACTCCTACAGCGGAGACCTCAACGACACTACCCTCTTTTATTATGCAGTCTACCCTGCCGGCAAGGAGCAGCTTTCGTTCAGCTACTTTAACTTGCAGAAAAACAGATACGAGAAATTTCATATTCCGATTATCGTAAAACGGAGCAGCGTCAGTACTCAAAGCAACCTGGACCCTCAGGCAAGCGAATTTACCAAATTCAAAATAATGGCAACCGGATTTTTGATATTTGTCTGGCTCGTTCTATGGGCAATACGTAAAAGCTGGATCTATCCCCTGCTCATTATGCTCGCGGGAGGTTACCTGGTAACCTACCTGATACCCCTCAAAAATGTATGCATAAAACCGGAAAGTAGTCTATATCTGCTTCCTACTTCACAAAGCACACCTTTTATAACACTATATGAGCGAACAGAAGCGAAAAAGATGAACAGCAATAAGGACTATACAAAAATCCAATTGCCGAATAACACTATAGGATGGGTCAGAAATGAAGATCTTTGCTCGAATTAGATTCTACTATTCAGCTTTTGTAATCTCTTTTGTCGTTTCGGTTATGATCGTGCTTTTGAAACTCCTTCCGAAGCAAAAAGACAATATACTCCACTACGGCAACAAAACAATGATGGCACTGATGTTCGCCGATATTGAGACAGTGGGAGAACCTGACCCGAAAGCACAACTCTATCTGCTCAATCACCAGGGTATTGTAGATATAATCACACTGGAGGCTCTGCTTAATAAAAATCTGAACTGGGTGGCAAAAAGAGAGCTTTTTGAAGTACCTTGGTTTGGAAAACTGCTGAAAAATGCCGAAATGATTGCTATAGACAGGAGTGACAAAAGAGGTTTGATAAAACTTCTAAAAGATGTAAAGTACTCTATAAATGAACTTCACAGACCGGTAGCCCTTTTTCCCGAAGGTACCAGGGCAAATGATCAGAAACTTTTACCGTTCAAAGAGGGAGCGAAATTTATAGCGGAGAAACTGGGCCTTGTCGTTCAGCCTGTAGTAGTGGTTGGCAGCAAAAGAGTCGTTAACGAACATAATCAGACTTCTATAGGAGGAGACGTAAAGGTTATATTCCTCCCATCAATCGATGCGGGTAACGCTCCATCTGACTGGTATGCACAGTTAAGAGACAAAATGCAGGAGACTATCGATAAAGAGCTGGAAACCAACGCTCTCAGCAGATAGCCTCAAACCTTCAACTTAGGCAATTATAGCTTCGCATCCAGCAGATCAAGTGCTTTCGATTCGTTTGAGTCGTAATCGGGTACCCATTTCTTAAGGCACTCCCTATCTTTTACGCACGGATCTGTAAGACTCTTCAGGAACTCAACCAGATATGCGACCTGCTCATCAGTGAAGTCCATGCTTCTATGAGGCGAGACTCCGCTTTTACGATTCTCTTCCAACTGCTGAAGTGCATGCCGGGTATTATCTTTCGTATCTTGGCACTGTACTAAAATTCCATTCTGAAAGAGACTGTTTTCATCAAAGCTTAGAGCAGTTTCTGGTTTCAACATATGTCTTACCATAGCTTCAAGCGTTACAAAAGCTCCATCGTGCCCCCACGGCCCCGTAACCTCGACATTAAGCAGTGAAGGTGTTCTGAACTTGTATCTGTCCGCCTCGTTGAGCGTTACGTTTTCACGCCCGTAATCTTCGGTAGACGCATCATGATTTTTTCCGCGTCCTATCTGCGGGACAGCCATTACATATAGATTCTCATCAGTGAAAAAATCTCCTTTATGACACTGTACACAGTTGGCACCGCCATCCTCATAACTGCTGAAAAAGAGATAGGCACCCCTCTTCGCCTCTTCACTTATGGCGTTTTTATCTCCTTTGAGATATCTGCTCCACGGATTGTCTACAAATAGCTGTGAACGCTCAAACTCCGCTATAGCATTGAATATATTCTTTCTCGTTATAAGAGTTGCAGCATCGGCAGCCGGCTCGGAAAAACCGTCTCTGAAAGCCTGCAGCCAAGCCTGGCGTGTAGAGTCGTTAAGATCGCTGTTTGCGTTGAATCCTCCAAGCCTGTCGACGAGGTAGTCTCTTATCTCATCTTTTGTTGTCAGCTCCGGATGGCTGAAGCCTCGCATCTCCGGTGAACTTGTAACAGGAAAGGCAGCCTGCGCAGCCGGGAGATTGGCCACTTGCGCATCTGTCCACAATATCCTCTCATAATCGCTGCTGCCGGGAACCAGAATTTCACCTATCGAACCGTTGCTCCCTTTTACAGGGGTGATACTCTCGATTCTGGCATCCCAAAACTGTGTACGGTCAAAGAGTGCTACATTGTATGTAGACGGGGTGTTCCTCGGCACTGTGGGTCCACCGTCATAGTTGTGACCGGTATCTTTATGCAAACGGCCCGGCCCCACATGCTCCGGATCGACAGCCTCTACCCCTATGGGAAGAGAGAGTCCGTCGCCACCGCCCAGATAGGGATGATGACATGAAGCACATGCGGAATCCATATCCATTCCAAGCTGTTTGGAATAAAACAGTTTCATACCCAGTTTCACTTTCGGATCACCGACAGAAGGGATGTTTCGACCTGTAGTCGGATCGCCTGTTAGACCATACTTTTGAGCAAGAGAGACAACTTCATTGTCAATATCATCATTCTCCTTACAACCGCTAAATATCAGCAATGAGAGAGCCAGACCGGCAATCGCATATCTCTTCATTTATTTACCCCTATTTATGTTTTCTTTGATTATATCTTTAATTTGCTTGTATAATCTGAATTACATATTTTTATTAAATAAATATTATTATTTACTTCATACTTCTATTTGATAAAACAGACAGATCAACATCTTTCAAAACAGAAGAGACGCTGCCTGCTCCAAGCATCTGCATTATTGCCTTTTCCGAGTCACCATCATTCATATCGACACCTTTTACCGCATCAGTTAGCAAAATCGTCCTGAATTCCAAATTTTCAGCTCCCAAAAGGGTCTCTTTTACACAATAGTCTGTAGCCACTCCGCAGATGAAAAGGCGTTTTACCCCTCTTTCAAGAAGCAGCTCTTTGAGCAGAGTCCCCTGAAAACCGGAGTAGGCATCGAAATCTTCAGAAACTCCCTTTGAAATGATAAACCTGTTATCAGACGGCATATAAAGATCTTCGCAAAATTCGGCACCGATGCTTCCCTGTACGCAATGTGTCGGCCATATGCCGCCGTTCTCTTTGAAAGATATGTGATTTTTAGGATGCCAGTCACGGGTGAAATATACGGGACGGCCCCGCTTTTCAAAGATCTTTATATAGTCATTGACCCTCTCCACTATGCTATTTGCCTCGGGAACAGCCAAAGCCCCTTGAGGCATGAAATCTCTTTGCATATCGACAACTACAAGAGCATCGTTTTTTGTAACCGAAATTTTCATTTGATCCCCTTTCTGAAAAGTTACGCAATTTTTAAAAATGTTACTAAAAAAGTATACTATACTTTCATCAAAGGGATTCAACATGAAATTCGGTTTTGTAAACGATGAAAACATGGGTCTTCTTACCGATCTGTACGAACTTACAATGGCCCAGAGCTATTTCAATGCCGACATGAACGATACGGCGGTTTTCGACTTTTTCTCCAGAAGGGCAAAAAAAAGGTCATACCTTGTCAGTGCCGGACTCGAGCAAGTACTCTACTACCTGGAAAATATCAGCTTCTGTGACGAAGATATCGACTATCTCAAAAAAAGCGGAAAATTCAGTGACGACTTTCTGGATTATCTCAAAGAATTCAGATTCAGCGGAGATCTGTATGCGGCAGATGAAGGTGAGATTCTTTTTGAAAATGAACCCTTTATAACCGTAGAAGCACCGCTTATAGAGGCTCAGATCGTAGAAACGTTTATAATCAACACCCTCCAGATCAGTACTCTTGTCGCTACAAAAGCGATGCGGTGCCGCAGTGTGGCGCAAGGTACTGCACTTGTAGATTTCGGTCTCAGACGGGCACACGGAACAGATGCAGGCATGAAAGCCGCAAGAGCTTCATACATAGGCGGCTTTGCGGGAACATCGAATGTTCTTGCCGCAAAAACTTTCGATATACCGGTTTTCGGAACCATGGCCCACTCGTTCATTCTAGCCCATAACAACGAAGCAGAGGCATTTTCCCACTTTCTTAAAACCTATCCGGACAACTCTATACTTCTTGTCGATACGTTCGATACATTGAAGGGTGTAGAGCAAGCAGTCGATGCCGTAAAAAAGTCAGGGTTAAACAGCTTCAAAGGTATACGCCTCGACAGCGGAAATATTGAAACTCTCGCAAAACAGAGCAGGCAGATACTCGATGCTGCCGGATTCAAAGATGCCATGATATTCGTAAGCGGCGGACTGAACGAATTCAAAATCAAAGAGCTGCTGAGAAAAGAGGCACCCATAGACGGATGGGGTGTCGGAACCGAGCTTGTCGTATCGGCTGATGTACCCTTTCTGGACTGCGCCTATAAACTTGTAGAGTACGGCGGAAAAGCGAAAATGAAACTCAGTCCCGACAAAGTGACACTCCCTTCCAAAAAGCAGATATTCAGAAAATATGAAGATGGCATTATTGCAGAAGATACGATAGCCCTGAGAGATGAAAAAGTCGAGGGAGAACCCCTTATGAAGCGCTATATCCGCAAAGGCCGGGTCGTCATAGAGCCCCCCTCTTTGGAGCTGATAAGGGAAAAGGCACAAAAAGGTTTCGAATCTCTGCCGCCGCAGATTAGAGATATCGAAAAAACTGTTACACTGAAACCAAAGCTGAGTTTCGGGCTTTCAGATACTGTTAAAAAACTTCAAAAAGAGATTGAAGAGTCCCTATCGGCCAATAATGGATGAAGCGGAATTTCTTTGCAAAAATCCAAAACCTGATACGGTTTCAAAACAGCATCTTCAGTGATTATGTAGTCGATATATCCAAGAGGAGTCCTGTCGAAATAGAGATTGAGCACATTGAAACATCCTCCGCCTGAAATCTCTTCCGGACTCTTTGGAGGCTCTTTTACGCTCAGCACTCCGGAAGGCCAGAACTTCCACTTTCCGGCAAGCACGACTACGGGCACACCGCATTTTCTTGCCGCGAGGACCATCGGATATGTACCTATTTTATGAACCAGTCCGAACTCTCCTATACCGTCTGCACCCAACAGAAGCAGATCGGCCTCACGACATAAAAAGCCTGCCGCCGCATCGGTAATGAGTGTGGTATCTACTCCTGCTTCACAAAGAGTTTCCGCAAGCTCCACCCCTTCGTTTTTCGGTCTAGACTCTGTGCAGAAGACCCGCAAAAAACTCTTCGATACAGCCGCATTTAAAATCGTCTCTTTTACCAGTGTGCTGAACGAATGTGTCATCACCGCATCTGCATTTTGGATCAGACTTTCGGCAGACCGGTTTACCTTTCCGGCCGACTCTTCCATCTCACCTGCGAAACGGTCGCAAAAAGAGATTGCATTTTCCATACCATCTTTACTATCCAATAGAATCAGCAGATCGTTGGCAAGCCTGAATACAGGAGCCATCATAGGTCTAGCTTCTGCTGTTTTTAGAGCAGCCTTACGCATATACTCCGTATCCGCTCCGTTTTGAGCCAGCGTTTTCAAAGCATCTGCGGCTTTTAGCGTCAGATAGGTGGCTCCATGTGTGGAGTCTGCTCCAATACGATTAATCTCGGATTCAAAGATATTTTCATACTCTTTCATGGTTCGGTACTCCAAAACAGATATAATATTCTACAAAACATACCAAGGATAAAAAAGTGAACGGCAAAGAGCGAAAAAATATACTCTCCGGTTCGAAGGTTATGATTGTCCTCAAAGAGGATCAGCCTACCGGAAAATTGACGGAAGGAACGGTAAAAGATATTCTTACCAAATCGGCAACCCATCCACACGGCATAAAGGTTCGGCTTGTTACCGGGGAGGTAGGACGGGTAAAAAAAATTCTCTGATATTTCCTACGTTTAATCTTTTCATAAATAAATTCAGGTTAATATCATTATAACTTTTACTAAGCGATCTGTATTATTTACTGATTTTACGCAGAATGCGTAAAATCATCTCGAAATCTAAGATTTCGAAGCTTCAGGGGGTTGTAGGGCCGCACAGGCCCTGCCAAATTATGGGCTTCGCCCGGAATTTGCGTAACATCAGTTATTTATTCAAAAAAGGAGAAGAGATGCCTCTAAAAAGTATTCCCTTTCTTGCGGCGGCAGCAGTTACCGTCGTATTCGGCGGCATGAGTTCAGAGGAGCTCGTCGAAAAGAAATGCGGCGTCTGCCATATGGTTTCCAACCCGACTGCAGAGCAGGTGAAACATATGGTAGCACCTCCCATGTGGGGTGTGGCAAGAAACCTGAAAAGGAGACTGGCAGACGAACATGAGTATATATCTTTCATAACCGACTATATTATGAATCCGTCGGAAGACAAGATCAAATTCAATAAAGAGGCATTCGAAAGATTCGGACTAATGCCCTCGATGAAAGGGTCTATAACAGACAAAGAGGCCAGACAGATTGCCGAATATCTGTACAAAACTTACTGAGGCCCTTTGTCTATCTGCCAAAGAAGAACCCTGCCGCCACGCTCCGAAGTGAGCAGGATTCGATTAGCTACAAACCTGATCTGGTTCACTATCGCACTGTGACCGACCAGCCGGTCGGTCAGTTTTCCGCTTTTTACATCAAAGAGCTGCAACACCTGATCATCTCCGCTCAAAAAAACACCTATCTTCGCATCAGGACTGAGCCCGACACAAAAAACGGGAAAGTCTCTATTTAAGTAGTAGGAACTTGAATCCGGAAAATGGACTCCCACTTTTCTATCTTGACCTCCGCTTATCAGCACCCCTTTTTCATAAGCGAGAGAGTGCACTTTGTCCAGATGGCTGGAGTTGAAATTGCGCACTCTTTTTGAGGTTTTTGCATCGAGCAGAGTTATATTGCCGGCTTCATCAGAAAAGACTACACTCTTTCCGTCTCTGCCTACTGCCATATCTCCCATTGTACTCTCAGACGGTTTTGCTCTATTGACTTCATACCCCTCATGAATGGAGTACAACGCTACTTCAGAGCCAAACGTTCCGAGAATCACTCTTCCCCGGCCGGAGAACCTTGCCTCTTTTATATATAGTTTCCTGCTCTCGCCGACAATATTTTTGAGTATGTAGTTTTTGTATATCCAGACGTTTCTAAAACCTTCCTCTCCCACAGAAACGATAAGAAGCGATCCATCTTCGGCATCCACACTTAAAACGCGGGCCGGAATCGGTTTATCCATACCGTCTTTTACAGGATCGAGAGCTATACAGTAAAGTAGTTTCGCATTTTTTATGTCAAAAACATCCACAACTCCCATATCAGTGCCTATGAATAACTTTCCACCGTCGACGGCGAAGTCACTTATAATGCCGGAAACTGTAAACTCGGCAGAAGGGTGAATGTCACGCCCAAACAGCAAAAATGGAACAAGCAGTATAGTAAAAAGAAAGTTTTTCATATATTGATTATACTTGATCACAGATCAAGTTCGATAATACGGTCACTGCACCATTTTGCAAGATCACGATCGTGTGTTATCATCAAAATTCCGACCTTATCGAGCGTCTTTAGAAGCAGTTTCATCACATCGAGCTGAATCAGATTATCGAGTGCGGATGTCGGCTCATCTGCAAGTAGAAGTTTCGGCTTCATAAGAAGCGCCCTTATTATCGATGCCCGCTGAAGCTGGCCTCCGGAGAGTTCATGCGATCTCTTTTCAAGCAGTACCGGATCTACTCCCATCTCTTCGCATAAAGAGCCGATTCCGGAAATATCGGCGACATCTTCGATCTGGTTTTTTATCGTATATGTCGGATGAAAAGAGCTGTAAGGGTCCTGAAACACCTGTGAAAAAGAGGCCTTCTCTATTCTGCCTTCAAGCGGCTTCAGGTTTCCGGCTATCAGTTCAAAAAGTGTGCTTTTGCCGCTGCCGCTGGGACCTAGAATCGTCACTATTTCACCTGCATGGAGCGACAATGAGAAGTTGCGGTACAAAAGGTTCTCTTTCGAATACCCGAAAGTGAGGTTTTCGATACTAAGAACCCTCTCTGCTTGTTCAGGCATAATTATCTTATCTGCCCATCCCCGTAAATTCTGTATTTGTAAGTGGTAAGATCGTTGATGCCCATAGGCCCTCTTGCATGAAGCTTGTTTGTGCTT
Source organism: uncultured Campylobacterales bacterium (assembly GCA_964479605.1). Lineage (GTDB taxonomy): Bacteria > Campylobacterota > Campylobacteria > Campylobacterales > Hydrogenimonadaceae > Hydrogenimonas. The sequence goes on from CAYZMY010000010.1 coordinate 15,648, forward strand.
ATACCCACTTCCGCCCCGAAACCGAACGCTCCTCCGTCAGTAAATCTGGTGGAAGCGTTAACGTATACGCATGCCGCATCTACCTCGTTCAAAAATCTTTCGGCAGCCCTGTAGTTGTCCGTTATTATCGCCTCGGAGTGCCCGGAGCCGTATTTGCGTATATGGGCTATCGCCTCGTCGATACCTTTTACCACCTTTATCGAGAGTATATTTGCCAGATATTCTGTATCGTAATCCTCTTCGGTAGCCTCGCCGACCTCTATGATCTTCCTAGTTGCTTCATCGCCCAAAAGCTTCGTAGACTCCGCATCGAAAGCTGCTTTCAGCTTCGGAAGCATATCATCCGCAACCGCTTCGTCGATTATCAAGGTTTCCATGGCGTTACAGACTCCGGGGCGCTGGCATTTGGCATTTACAGATATCTTGACAGCTTCGTCAGGGTCGGCGGCTTCGTGTATGTAGGTGTGGCAGAGCCCTTTATCATGTTTGACAACCGGTACGGTCGCGTTTTCGTTGACAAAGCGTATAAGGGCCTCTCCTCCTCTGGGAATTATGAGATCTACATATCTGTCCATCTTTATAAGTTTTGCCACTCCTTCACGGCTCGCATCGGGAAGCAGGCTTATAAGAGCTTTCGGAAGATTCTCCTCTTCAAGACTCTTCTGTATGACTTTCGCTATCGCTTCATTGCTCTGCTGAGCCTCTTTCCCGCCTTTCAAGATGGCAACGTTCCCGCTTTTGAAACAGAGTGCCGCGGCATCGCTTGTAACATTGGGCCTCGATTCGTAGATTATTCCGACCACGCCGATAGGAATGGAGACCTTCTCTATTCTAAGACCGTTTTCGGTCACCCACCCGTCGAGGACACGGCCGACCGGCTCTTTGAGAGCCGCTATATCGCGCACCGCCTGAGCCATAGAAGCCACCCGCCCCTCATCGAGGTAGAGCCTGTCCATAAGTGCCGAAGAGAGCCCGTTTCGCTTACCCTCTTCCATATCGAACCTGTTATGCTCGATAATAAGGGCACTGTTTGCCTCCAGCGCATCGGCTATCTTGTTCAAAACCCTGTTCTTCTTCTCACCCGTCAGTGTCGCTAGTACGCTTGAAGCCTCTTTCGCCTCTTTAAGATAGTTTTCCATATCAGTTTCTTCTCCTGTTAAGCAGATCTTTCAGACTCATCATAGGGTCTTTCCCTTCAATTATCTCATATACCTCGTTGGCGATCGGAAGGTATATGTCATTGGTTTGCGAAATCTTGTGCAGCGCTTTTGCGGTAGCTATACCTTCAGCCACCTCTCCGATCTCTTCAAGTATATCATCCACACCTCTTTTCTGTGCCAGTCCAAGCCCTACCCTGAAGTTTCTCGAGAGCTTGCTGCCGGCTGTCAGAAAAAGATCTCCTGCACCGCTTAAAGAGAGAAAAGTCTCTTCGTTGGCACCGAATTCACGGCCGAAACGGGCCATCTCCACCAACCCTCTTGAAACCAGACTCGCATGAGCGTTTTCTCCCAGCTTCAGCCCTGCACAGATACCGCCTGCAATAGCAATGACGTTTTTGTACGCGCCGGCGATCTCGGCACCTACCACATCGGTGCTCACATAAGTTTTTATGAAATCCGGAAAAAGTTCACTCCACTCGGTTGCCGCCATACGGTTAGCGCTGTTCAGCACAAGAGCGGTCGGAAGCCCCTCCATCACCTCTTTCGCAAAAGAGGGGCCGCTAAGGTATGTAAGGTTTGAGGAAGGTACGAACTCTTCATATATCTCGTTCAAAAAAGCGCCTGTTTCAGCCTCTATCCCTTTGGAAGCGACGAGTATTCTGTGATTTTTGAACCCGTAGTTGGCTCTCAGCCACTCCCGCACAGCCTGGGCCGGAATCGCCATAACTATCCAGTCACGCTCCATCGCCTCATCGAGCGTGACGAAACCGGCAATATCCCTTTTATGACGCGAAGTTATTACAACATCGCACTTTTTGCCCAATGCGAATGCAAGAGCCTGTCCCCATTTTCCGGCACCGATTACAGCTACGCGTTTCATTCATTCTCCATCAGTCTGTTATAAAAAGCTTCCAGGTTGGGAGTCTCACCCATAACGACCAGAATATCACCCGCATCGAACTTGTGGTTGATTCCGCGCGACACGAATATAAAGTCCTCTCCAAGCTCCTTGTCGGAAATTCCTATCAAAATCAGTCCATACTCCCTGAAGTTTATGTCGTGCACACACTTTCCTTCCAGGAAAGAGTTTGCGGGAATCTCTATCTCTTCAATGCTTATTCCGTTGTCCACATAAATTATCTCATCCATAACGCGCGTTACAGCGGGTCTGGTGATAATATCTACGATTCTGTTCGCACTCGATTCATAGATGTCAATAACTTTGTCGACCCCTATAAACTTCAGCTTTCTGGTATTCTCCGAAGATGTAGAAATTGAGAGCAGTATGGAGTCGTTAGAGACACTCTTGAGAGAGAGAGCCAGAAAGATATTCAGTGCCATCTCGTCCATTGCACAAAACAGTATCTTGCCATCTATACCAAGCTCCTCAAGCTCGCTGTCGTTCGTTATATCCAACCGGTAGAAGGTGACGATACCGTCTTCTTTAGCCCTTTCTATATGTTTTTCATCAGAGTCGACCACGGTTATTTTAGAGAAGTTGGATGATAGCATCTCATAAACTTTGGCACCGGTGGTTCCATATCCGAACAGAACAATCTCGAGATTACTGCTTTTTATATCGAACACTCTGTTCCAGCCTTCCTTTGAAATCTGCAATACTTATACTGTAACCCATTATCACCAGTATGTCACCCGCTTTCAAAGGTGTGTCGTCAGACGGATTGAAAATGACATAGTGGCTCTTTTTGTCACTGGCATCAAAACGTTTCAGCAGTGCCAAAAGCACCAGTTTGTTCGCAGCAAAATCGAAATCTCCGACTTTTGCACCATCCAGAAAAGATCCCAGTTTCACTTCCACTTCATCTATTCGTGCCGTTCTTTTCTGGGTTATGATCGCCTGAAGCGCTTCAAAAGCAACAGGCTGGCCTATATATACGGAGCCCAGCATTCCGGCTATCTCTTCCGGCATTATCACATGGTTGGCGCCGGCCAGCCGCAATTTCTTTGCTACGCCCTGCTCGCTGCATCTGGCAATTATCTCCACTTCGTTGCAGAGGCTCCGTGCGTTTATCGTAATGAATACGTTAATTATGTCATCATGGGTAACACATATGACGGAGCGGACATTTTCGCTGAGTTTCAGTTTAAGCAGCGTATCGCTTTTAGTGGCATCTGCCATCAGTACATTACATCCGTCCAACTCGGCTTTCTGCACCTTTGCAGGATCGCTCTCAATCACCAGAAAGTTTCTTCTGTTCTCTTTCAGTTTCTTGGCAACCAACTGTCCGATTTTACCATAGCCGCAAATAAGGTTCAAATCCTTTTTTTTGGCTATATCGTTCATAACACGTGTCTGCTTTATCTCGGGCAGCTTTTCGCTGAAGGCCGAAACTATAATTGATGTAAGGAAAGATATGGCGCCTATACCGGTCAGGATTACCAGCATGGCTACTGCACGTCCCTCCGTCGTAACGGGAGTGATATCGCCGTATCCGACGGTAGTTATGGTAACCACAGCCCAGTATACGGCATCGAAGAGGTTGCCTATTCCGGCATTCTTATTCCCTTCGAATACATATATCATTATTGAAGCTATCATCGCGAAAAACGACAACAGCGTCAAAAGGGTGTAGAGCTCAACCTTCTTGCTGCGCAGAATGTCGAAAAACTGCAGCAGGCTTCTGCTGTAGCGCAGCATCTTAAAAGCTCTGAAAAGTACGAAGACACGAAGTACCCTGATTTCGCGGTAGCTCGGAAGGATGGCAATGAGGTCGATTATAGCCGCGGGCGAGGAGATATATGCCCACTTGTTCCGTGCAACCTGTTTAACCACTTTCCACAAAGAGAAAGGCTTTTCGAAAAACTCCGACTCTTCGTAATGGGCTATTATCACTTTATGAACATCACTGTATACCCAAAGGCGCAGAAGATACTCTATGATGAATATCCAGGTAACTATGTAAAGGTCGTAAAAATCGAGCCAGTAGGCTACATGTTCGTGAACGTCTATTACAAGTATAGTGACACTCGAAAGTATCACTATAATCATAAAAAGGTCGAAGTATTTTTTGTAAGGGTAGTCGTCGTTATTGAGAAGATTGTTGAAAAAGCGCTTCACGCGCTGATAGCGCGGAGCACTCTCCAGCAGGTACGAAAAAGATACGATCTGCCTTATCAGAAAACGTTTCAACTGTTTAAACGCTCTTTAAGTAGCTGATTGACTTTGGCCGGATTGGCGGAGCCCTTGCTTGCCTTCATAACCTGCCCTACGAAAAAGCCGAAGAGTTTCTCTTTGCCGCCCCTGTACTCTTCGACTTTATCCTGATTCGCATTCATGACTTCATCGATCAGGGCCGATATGGCTCCATCGTCACTGACCTGTTTTAGTCCAAGTTTATCAATAGCCTCATCGACATCACTGTCAATATGGTCAAACAGATAGTCGAGAACCTCTTTTCCAGCCTTGCCGCTTATGGTTCCATCCTCTATCCGCTTTACAAGCTTTGAGAGTTTTTTTGCATCTACAGGAGAGTTTTCCAAAGTAAGACCGCCCTTCAGGCGCCCGAGAAGCTCGACCGTAAGCCATGTGACGGCATTTTTCGCACTCACACCCTCTTCTATCATTGTTTCGAAAAAGCGGGCCATTTCTACTTCTGATGTGATAACGGTCGCATCATATTCGCGAAGGCCGAAATCTTTGACATATCTGTTCCTCTTCTCATCCGGCATTTCGGGTATATTTTTGGCGGCTTCCATCATTTCGTCTGTCAAAATTACCGGGAGAAGATCGGGCTCGGGGAAATATCTGTAGTCTGCACTCTCCTCTTTGCCTCTCATCGAGCGTGTTTCACCTTTTGCAGTATCGAAGAGCCTGGTCTCCTGCCATACTTCGTCTTCGTATACTCCATCCTCCCACGCCTCTATCTGGCGCTCTACCTCATAACCGATAGCCTGATGAATAAATCGGAAACTGTTCATGTTTTTGATCTCTACTCTCGTATAGAGCTTGTCATCACCTTTCGGGCGGATCGAAACATTGACGTCACACCTGAACGATCCCTCCTGCATATTCGCATCGCTGATATCCAGATAGCGGACAATTGCATGAAGTTTTTTGAGATACCTGACCGCTTCGTCGGCACTGCGCATATCAGGCTCGCTGACTATCTCAAGAAGCGGTGTACCTGCGCGATTCAGGTCTACGAGAGAGTGATCCCCTTCATGAATATTTTTTCCTGCATCTTCTTCAAGGTGTGCACGTGTGATTCCTATGCGCTTCTGGCTGCCGTCGTCGAAGTCGATCATCAGGTGGCCGTTTTCTACGATCGGAATCTCGAACTGGCTTATCTGGTATCCTTTGGGAAGGTCCGGGTAAAAGTAGTTTTTACGGTTGAATACAGATTTTTTGTGAACAGTTGCATCGACGGCATTACCAAGCATCATCGCTTTTTTCACAGCTTCAACATTCAGCACCGGAAGCGCTCCGGGAAGACCCAGGCAGACCGGGCATGTGTGAACATTCTGCCTGTCGGCAAAACTTGTGGCACAGTTGCAGAATATCTTTGTTTTGGTATTTAGCTGCACATGCACTTCCAGACCGATGATAACTTCAAACATTGTTTTCCTTGAATTGCTTATTTCTATTATTGTTATACGGATTCCGGGCAAAGCCCGTAATCCGGCAGGGCCTGACCGGCCCTACAACCCCCTAAAGCTTCGAAATCACAGATTCCGAGACGACGTTTTATTTCTAAAACGACGGGATATTATGCGAACTCCGGGCAAAGCCCGTAATCCGGCAGGGCCTGACCGGCCCTACAACCCCCTAAAGCTTCGAAATCGCAGATTCCGAGACGACGTTTTATTTCTAAAACGACGGGATATTATGCGAACTCCGGGCAAAGCCCGTAATCCGGCAGGGCCTGACCGGCCCTACAACCCCCTAAAG
>CAYZMY010000011.1:0-9667 GCA_964479605.1 uncultured Campylobacterales bacterium
GCGACACTCGAAAAAGAGATTACGCTGAAAGTTCCGAAAAATACAAAAAACGGTCAGAAGTTCAGGGTAAAAGGGCTTGGTGTGCTCAACAGAAAGAGCAAAATCAAGGGGGATCTATATCTGGTGGCGAACATTGTTCTTCCAAAAGTTGAAGATCTTGATCCTGAACTTGCTAAAATGATGCAGGAGAAGCTCCCGGGAGGTGAAGATGCATAGTTATGATGAACCGGTTTATCTGATAAGTGTTGTTGCCAAGGTGCTGAACATTCATCCGCAGACATTGAGGCAGTATGAGAGGGAAGGGCTTGTGGAGCCTTCCCGTACACAGGGAAGGATGCGTCTTTATTCCCAGCGGGATATCGACAGAATCAAGCTGATTCTCCGTCTTACCCGCGACCTGGGTGTCAACCTGGCCGGTGTGGATATTATTATGCAGCTCAAAGAGAAGATCGACGCGATGCAGGAGGAGATCGACTCTCTGAGAGAGCAGCTGAAGATGGAAAACAGCTCCAGTACGATTCCGAGCCATAAAGCGGTTGTTACAAAAAACAATTACGAAATCATAATATTCGAAGAGGAGTAGAAGCCTACTCTTTCAGTCTCCTGATATCCGCACCCAGTTTTTCGAGTTTTTCGTGCAGAGCTTCGTAACCTCTGTCGAGATGGTATATGCGGTGCAGGTTTGTTACTCCGCTTGCCGCAAGCCCGGCCAGAACAAGTGCACTGCTTGCACGAAGGTCCGTGGCCATGACATCTGCTCCAAGCAGCTGGATGGGGCCGTTCAGCGTTGCCGTATGCCCTTTTAGGTGGATGCTGGCACCTAGCCTTTGCAGTTCGCTTACGTGCATGAAGCGATTTTCAAAAAGCCTCTCTTCTATAATACTCACACCCTCGGCCTGTGTGGCGAGTGCCATGAACTGCGCCTGCATATCTGTCGGAAAACCGGGGTATTCCGTTGTTGATATTTCAAAAGCTTTCAGTCTGGCTGCCGGGTAGATTGTCATAGAGTTTTCATCTGCTTCTATGCGGCAGCCGGCTTCGTGGAGTTTGGCGGTGACGGCATCGAGATGATCTGCTCTGATGCTGTTGAGTGTAACGGTACTGTAAGTAATAGCGGCGGCGCAGAGGTATGTTCCGGCTTCTATTCGGTCAGGTATGATAGAGAACGGGTTTAGCTTCAACGGCTCACGGTCTGTTCCGTGGATGACCAGTTCATCGGTTCCGATCCCTTCGATTGAAACTCCTGCACTGTTCAGTACCTCGCAAAGCTGTACTACTTCCGGCTCTTTGGCAACGTTGATCAGTTCGCTTTTTCCTTTCGCCAAAGCGGCGGCCATAATTATGTTTTCGCTTCCTGTAACGGTTATTTTGTCGAAGATAATCTGCGTGCCGGTCAGCCCCTCCGGTGCGGTTGCGACTACATATCCGTTTTTGATTTCGATCATGGCACCCATCTGCTCCAGAGCTTTAAGATGGAGGTCTATGGGTCTTTGGCCTATGGCGCATCCACCGGGAAGGCTCACCTCACAACGCCCGAAACGGGCGAGTAGGGGTCCAAGAACCAGTATGGAAGCGCGCATGGTTTTAACTATGTCGTATGTGGCTGTAGTATTGTCTATGGCTTCATTGTCTATGCTTAGAGTGTGGTCTTCAAATATGAATTTGCTTCCCAGTTTCCCAAAAAGTTTCAATAGTGTATGAATGTCGGCAACATCGGGAATATTTTCTATTGTGCACGGCTCATCGCTCAGAAGTGTTGCAGCGATCAGGGGGAGGGCGGCGTTTTTTGCTCCTGATATTGTAATCTCACCCTGCAGCCTCGCCGGTCCTGTTATAGATAGGTAGTCCATTCAGCATTTTTCCTTGTAGTTCAGATAGTCTCTTAAAATCGTTTCATGGTCAAAAACCAGATCCTGCCACGGTATCTGCGAGAGGTGAAAAAGATGGCATTTTTTTGCATCGTCCCCGGCTTTGGGTATGCCTGTGGCACGGCTTATATAGACGACCGATACAGTATGAAAACGCGGATCACGTTCAGGGTCCGAATAAACACCCAGCAGGTTTTGAATAGAAATATCGAGTCCTGTCTCCTCTTTCATCTCCCTTTTGCAGGCACTCTCGACACTCTCTCCAATCTCTACGAAACCTCCTGGAAGTGCCGTACCGAAGGGTCTGTTTTTACGTTCGATCAGAACAATTCCTTCGAAGTTGCCGGAATCGTCGAAGCACTCAATTATGCTGTCGGTTGCCACAAACGGAGTTTTGATAGGCATAGAAAGGTCCTTGACAAAGATGGGTTGATTTTACCATAAAATGACGATAAAATTGGATGATATTTTTTAATATGGAGACAAAATGTCCGATAAAATGGATAGGCTCAGAGCACTGGCCGATGAACTCACATCTTATGAGGTCGACAGGAAAAAGAATCTTAAACGACTAAAAGGGCTATTTGATTCGTTGGAACTTCAGGAAAAAATCGGTGAGTTCTCCTCTGTCTTTGACTTTAAAGCTATAAATCTTTCAGGCATCACACTCACAAAGGATAACCTGGGTGCGATAACGGAAGGAAAGTATGCCCAGATGATCGGCATCAAATATGTGGATGAAGAGGGAAAGAGACGGGCTAAAAACATAAACCTGCGATATTTCGGCAGAGTAGAGCATCTCGAGGAGAATATGAAGAATCTGATCGTCGAGTTTGTTCTGCGGTGGCGGTTGGAAAAAAGCTACAGAGGTGTAGACCATTATCGTGAATTGGTGAAAAAATGTGCTACCGCTACTATTAATAGTATATGATTCTATATAACAATTTAAGCTAATAATTATTAGTCGGGCATTATAATCATGCTTGATTATATATAAAGGGGATTTTTGTGAAAAAGAGCAGCAGACTTTTTTTTATTTCATTGGTTGTGGGGTCGGCAGTAAGTGCGCAGACGTTGACTCTGAAATCATCTATCGAACATGTACTTGATACCAATCCCGCTCTTTCGGAAAGGGTTGATAACTTTAATCAAACCTATGAAGATCTGAAAATAGCGAGATCCGGCTACTATCCGAATGTCGATCTATACGGAGACTTCGGCTTTGTCAGAGATAAAAGTTACACAACCGGATTTGATGTGGACAATTACGGTTTTTACAATGCTTCACTGGCGCTTACGCAAAATATTTTTAACGGATACAGCACTACACATCGTGTCTCGTCACAGGAGGCCCGACTGATGGCGGCTGCCTACAGTTTCGTTGAGAAAGCCGATGAATTGGCATACAAGTCCGTACAGTCTTATATTGAGGTTGTAAAAAACAGGGAGCTTGAGCGTATAGCGAGAAAAAATATAAGAATAAACCAGGAGATATACGACAAAGTAAAAAAACTCTACAATGCCGGCCTGACGACTCTCTCTGAAGTCAACAAGATCGAATCCTCCCTTTCGCTGGCAAAATCAAATCTTGTTGTTCAGAAAAACAATCTCGACAATGCTCTTTACAATTTTCAGCGTTATTACGGGGATGCGGTCAGTGTAAAAAATTTTGAAAAGCCTACCTTCAAATACAAACTTCCTTCGAATAAAGAGAGCGCTTTGGAGTATGCCATGGAGCACAATCCCTCCATAATGGTGACTCTGTACGATATAGGAGCTTCAAAGGAGGACTGGAGAGAGAAGGAGAGCCCTTTTTATCCAAAATTTGATTTTGAGCTGAAAGGATCTGCAGGAAATAACTTTTCCGGTACGCTTGAAGGCACCCATAACCGCCTCAGTGCACTTATAAGAATGAACTGGAACCTTTATAGAGGCGGTTCCGATGAAGCCAGGAGAAAAAAAGGTCTGCAGAATGTTATGCAGCAGCGGCATATCAAAGAGGACTTGAAACGCCAGGTCAGCCAAAGTTTCAATCTGGCCTGGACTGCATATGTGCGCCTGCAAGACCAGCTTAAACATCTGCAAAAATATAAAAAGTTCAGCCAAAAGACTCTTGATCTGTATATTAAAGAGTACGATATGGGTCGACGTACTCTTCTGGACCTTCTTGGTGCCCAAAATGATCTGATAAGTGCCCAAAAACAGATTGTCACCTCAAAATACGACCTGCTTTTCGCAAAATACAGAATTTTGGATGCAATGGGCGAGATGGTTATGACTGTTATGGAAAACGCCCAAAAATGGTATTCCAAAGTTGGTTTGGATAAAAGAAAAGGCAAGTAAGCCGATATATTGACTGTCAATAGAAAATGAAACTTTGCGTTACCGGCAAATATGCCGCAAAAAGTGGCATATAAAGACCGCAATTTGCCTGTAAAACGAGAAAGAGCCAATGAGTAAAAATTCAGCTCCGAAAAAAGACAGTCTTCTTGAATGCCTGGTGCTTTATACCAGGCTTTACCATAAACCTTTCAGTGCTGAGGCCCTCACTCACGGGCTTCCTGTAAAAGATGGGCGTGATTTCGAACTGTTTGCGCTCGATGATGCAAAAAGTTTGATGAGCCGGGCAGCGGAACGTGCCGGTTTGAGAACTCTGCTTGTAAAAAAAGAGATTAAAGATATCTCTCCGCTGCTTCTTCCCGCTATTTTACTTCTGAAAAATCGAGAAGCCTGCATTATAGATGCTTTCAGTGAAAACGGAAAGATGGTTAAAGTTTACCTTCCGGATATGGAAGGCGAAGCACAGTGGGTAGAGATTGAACGTTTGAGCGAGCAGTATCTGGGGTATATGTTTCTAATAAAAAAAGAGTATTCCCATTCACAAAACAGGACAAGCCGCAGGGGACTTAATATTCGCCACTGGTTCTGGGACCCTATAAAATTTTCGAAAAAAATATATATGGATGTAATTTTTGCATCTGTTTTGGTCAATCTTTTCGTATTGGCAACACCTCTTTTTACAAGAAATGTATATGATCGTGTCATACCGAACAATGCGACAGAGACACTCTGGTACTTCGCCGGAGGGGTTATAGTTATCTATGTTTTGGATCTGTTTTTAAAATTTATAAGAACGTATTTTCTTGAAATTGCGGGAAAAAAGAGCGACATAATAATCTCTTCGGTTCTTTTCGAAAAGGTTATGGATATGAAAATGGCCGCTATGCCTCAGAGTATCGGCTCTTTTGCCAGCAACCTCAAAGATTTTGACTCAATAAGAACCTTCCTTACATCATCTACCCTTACCACTATAGTCGATCTGCCGTTTGCGATACTTTTTCTTTTTGTTATCTGGTATCTTGGAGGGGCTATTATCTGGGTACCGGTGGTAACTATTCTGCTTATACTTTTGTATGCTCTTCTCATAAGAAAACCGCTCTATAAAAGCATTGAAGAGACTCATCAGGCGGCAGCACATAAAAACGGCATTCTCATAGAAGCACTTCACAATCTGGAGTTGATTAAAACTTCCGGTGCTGCCGGACAGATTCAGTGGAAGTGGGAGGAGTCGGTGGGGGAGATAGCGCAAAAAAGTCTGAAATCCAGGCTCCTTTCCGCATCTATTCCCTCTATTACCTCCTTTCTTGTGCAGTTTAATACTGTTTTCGTTCTGGTTGTCGGTGTATATATGATTAAAGAGAATCTGATGACTATGGGAGATCTTATAGCCATAGTAATACTGGTCTCAAGAACGGTGTCGCCGATGGGCCAGGCTGCCTCTTTGATCGCAAACTACGAGGATGTAAAGTCTGTCTATTCAACCCTTGACGACATAGTGAATTCTCCGCAGGAGAGGGAGGCGGGCAAAGAGTTTGTGAAGCCGCCGGATTTCAAAGGGAAAATAGAGTTTAAAGATGTCACTTTTACATATCCCGGTAGCGAAGTCCCCGCAATCAAAAATCTATCTTTTGTAATTCATCCGAAAGAGCGTGTTGGAATTATAGGCAAGATCGGATCAGGGAAAAGCACAATAGAGAAGCTGATATTGGGACTATACGAGCCTGATAGCGGATCGATACTTATAGACGATATAGATATAAAACAGATAGATCCGGCCGACCTTCGCAAACATATATCTTATGTAGGGCAGCATCTCTCCTTTTTCAGGGGGAGTCTGAAGGAAAATATACTTTTCGGCTCCCAAAATACGGATGATGCAAGTATGATGCAGGCTGCGATACTTGCCGGGGTAGATGACTTTGCAAAGAGGCACCCCCAAGGCTACGATATGCAGATAGGGGAGCAGGGAAGGGGCCTCTCCGGCGGGCAGAGACAGTCTGTGGCTATTGCCCGGGCGATGCTGCAGAATGCACCGATTGTCTTGATGGATGAGCCGTCGAATGCGATGGACCAGACGACGGAGCGTGCTCTTATAGGCAGACTGGGAGAGTTTATGGATGACTCTACACTGATTATAGTGACTCAGAAGATGAGTATGCTTGCGATCGTTGACAGGGTAATCGTCATGCATGAAGGCAGGCTTTTCCTGGATGGCGCAAAAGGTGAGGTTATGGCAAAACTGAATGGAGACAACGGACGTGGCTGAAGTAAAAGATCACGAACTGGAGTATCTTGAGAGTCTAAGCGCCGCGGTTATGCAAAGAACGCCGAGGCGAAGCCGAATGATTCTTTTTTTCTGGGTTTTGACAGTAGCTCTGCTTTTGGGTTGGTCTTTTATAGCGAAAATAGACGAGATTGTCAGAGGGCAGGGAGAAGTGGTCCCTTTCGGAGAGAATCAGGTTGTTCAGAACCTCGAAGGAGGAATAGTCGAAGAGCTGCCGGTTTCGGAAGGTGACATAGTAAAACCGGGCCAGGTATTGGTGAAGATTAGAAATATGAAGTCTGAATCGACATATGAATCCAATGAGTTGAAGTATTATGCACTTCAGGCAAAAGCGATCCGGCTCAATGCGGAGATCGCTATGTCTTCCCCGATATACAGCGAGGATATTAAAAAAATAGTACCGGAACTGGTTAAGCACGAAAAAAGCCTTTACAGCACAGACATGAAACAACTGATGGCTTCCATATCTGTTCTGAAAGAGCAGCTGCAGCAGAAAAAATATGATCTTAAAGAGGCGAAAGAACGTCTTAAACACCTGAAAAGAAGTTTTGTACTCATACAAGAAGAGCTGAAGATGTCCGAACCCATGGTAAAAGAAGGGGTTAAGTCCAAAGTCGATTTTCTTAAACTTGAGCGAGAAGCGAGCAAAATCGAGGAGACTCTTTCAAGTGTCGAATCTTCTGTGCCCAGACTCAATTCCGCCATTAAAGAGTATCAGCAGAAAATTGAAGAGGCTAAACTGGATTTTCAAAGCAGGGCGAAGAGGGAACTGAACAAAACCTTGGCTGAAATGGAACGCGTAGAAGCGGAAATGCGTTCTATGAAAGATACTGTAAGCAGAAGTTTCGTCCGATCGCCCGTCGAGGGAATGGTTCAAAAGATGTATATTCATACAATCGGAGGAGTGGTACAGCCCGGCATGGATCTTGTGGAGATAGTGCCTGTACATCAAAACCTGATTGCTGAAATAAAAGTGAAGCCCAAAGATATAGCTTTTGTATATCCCGGCCAAAAAGCAAAAGTGAAATTTACAGCATACGATTTTTCTATATACGGAGGGTTGGACGGTACAGTAATAAGCATCAGCCCGGATACAGTTACAGATGAAAAAGGGAACACTTTTTATATTGTGCGTGTCAAATCTGAAAAGAAGCACCTTGGCAGTGATGAAAAACCTCTAAAAATTATACCGGGTATGATAGTGAATGTAGATATCATAACAGGCAAAAAGAGAGTCATAGACTATCTTTTCAAGCCGATGCTCAAATCTTTTGAGCATGCTTTCACGGAGCATTGATATGGTCTTTTTCTGTACCAAAAACATTGCAGTGTCAGAGCGCTGGGAAAGTATATTGGGAGATAAAAAAGGCGTGCCCGTATATGATTTTGAAGAGATAGGGAAATCTGACGGTAAAAAAACGGTTGTATTTTTGGACCTGGATACCTGCAGCGGTGAACTGGCAAAAATCTCTTCCGATCCTGATTTTGAGATAAACTCGCTGAAGATTATGGCATTTGAAAAAGTGCCGGACCCGCAAAGCGGTAAAAGACTTCTTTCGCTCGGTGTCAAAGCATATGCAAATACATGGATAATGCCTCTGCATCTCCTCTCTGCCCTGGATACCGTTGAAAACGGCGGTATCTGGCTATATCCGGAGTTTGTACACTCTCTTGTGAACGAACTAAAGCCGCAAACCGCCGCCTACGAAGAGTCTCCTGTTTTCAAGAAGTTCACTCCTAGAGAGAAAGAGCTGGCGGCTTTGATACTTTCCGGTCTAAACAACTCACAGATTTCCGGGCGTCTTGGAATCAGTGAACGTACGGTAAAAGCCCATATTACAAACATTTTAAAAAAAGCGCATGTATCGGACCGACTCTCTTTTGTGCTGCTTATGAAAGAGTAGATATACATATATTGTACCTGAGTACAATTTTGCGCGGACCCATGTTTTTGTATGATGGCATATTGAAGAATATTAAATACTAAAAAAGGATTTCACATGCCGAATGTTATTATAGGAAAAGTTGCAGATATAGATGGTGTTTTTTTATCAAAATCTCTTGACGGCAAGGTAAGAGAACTGCACAGCGGTGATCCTGTATATGCATATGACTTTGTCTATCCAAAAACGCATAATCCTTCATTTTCAATCTCCATAGATCTTCTTAACAGCAAAACTCCACTGGTTCTTAACGGAGAGTCTGAAGCACTTTTTGATTCTGCCGCCGCCGGTAATATTGAGAGCTTCGATTCCGGTATCGCCCCCGCGGCTGCAGCCGCTCTTGCAGCCTCTTCTACGGATGACGGGAAGGAGAAGGAGGGCGATATTGATGAAACAGCAGCCGGTCATACACTTCTTTCTTCTTCTGATATAAGTATGCCGATGGATGTTGCGAAAATGAAAATTGAGAGTGTGGATGTAAATGCCCATCTCATCGATTTTGCCTATGAACATGAAAGAAATGTGCGCACGGAAGATCCTATACCGGATGAGCAGATTCGCCATGAAAACATGCATTCAAACGATTCTTTCCCGGCAGATACGGAGGCATCGGCGGGAATAAGTGTAGATCCTATAACAGCTGACGATACGATCAATGCGGCAGAGTCCGCGACAACGGTAAGAGTGAGCGGGAGTGTATCCGGCGACGCCGCAGCCGGTGATACGGTAACGATGACAATCAACGGAACGGAGTACACTGCAGAGGTAGACAGTGACGGTAACTGGTCTGTAGATGTGGCGGGAAGTGATCTTGCTGCCGATACATCGTTCGAGGCGACAGTAACAGGCAGTGACGATGCCGGCAATCCGTTCAGTGCGAGTACCGTATCCGAACATAGCGTGGATCTAAGCGCCGATGCGGATGAGAACCTTACAATAGCGGTAGCGGCCGATGACAAAGTGGCAGACGCTGAAGAGTCCGATGATGTAAGTTCCGTAATAGGCGGTGTAGACAGTGATGCGAGCAGCGTTACCGTAACATACACCGATCAAAACGGCCTGAGCGTAAGTGTAGATGCGGTAAAAGACGCGAGCGGCAACTGGGTTGTACCGGATGCGGATATAAGCGGTCTGGCAGACGGTAACGTAACGGTGGTTCTTAGTGTAACAGACGCGGCCGGGAATGTTGCCACCGCATCAGACAGTATGGTTAAAGATACGGAGGCATCGGC
>CAYZMY010000011.1:9767-19822 GCA_964479605.1 uncultured Campylobacterales bacterium
CCGGGAATGTTGCCACCGCATCAGACAGTATGGTTAAAGATACGGAGGCATCGGCTCTGGATGGAAGTATTCAGTTACAGGAGGATACTCCGTATATTTTCCAGCCTGACGATTTCAAAATCGATCAGAGTGCAGGGGATACGCTTGATGCTGTAAGAATCGGTTCACTTCCTGCGAACGGGGTAATTGAATTTTATGATGGAACACAATGGTCTGCCGTTTCGGTCGGACAGGAGATATCTGCTTCCGATTTATCAGGCGGTGCGTTGCGTTTTGTTCCGGATCAGAATGAGTCCGGTGCTGATATATACGGAGGAAGCGGAATAGGGGATCAGCAGGCTGATTACGCCTCATTTGAATATTTTGTATATGACGGAATAAACTGGAGTTCTGATACCGGAACTATGAGTGTCGATGTTTTGCCCGTTGCAGATGCACCTGAGATTCAACTCCACTATCCTTCTGAAGGGGAGGTCGGCAGTTTTGTATCCGTACCGGATGGAAACGGTTTGATCAAGACTGTATATGAAAATATAGGCAGGGGCCCCAAGGATAGCAGTGAACTTGAAAACCTGGCGGACAATACGCAGGGTGGAGCCTCTAGTCTGGAGACTCAGCCTTATCGAAGCGGCGGTAACGGTCCGGATAATATCGAAGAAGGAACTTTGGAAGTTACCGAGGGTCTTATCTATCTTGAAGCAGGCACGGAAATCTCTTTTTCAGGTTATTATGACGACTCGTTTAGATTGGAACTCGGAGGCCAAACGATAATAGAAACAACCGGTGACACATGGGGAACTTACGACACAAGTGTTGAAGGCACGTTCCGTAACGGCGGAGGCTATATGATAAGTTCCGGTACTTTTACGGCTGAAACGAGCGGATATTATACATTTGAGATGTATATCTATAACGGTGACGGTCCGGGCGATCTTTCAGTCAATGTATCTGTTGACGGTGCCGATCCCGTACCTTTTAATACCGATAATTTTGAACTCTATACGTCTATTTCCGAAGTTGACGGTGCAGGCGGTCAGCACTCGTTGTTTGATCCGGCACCGGGGAGTGACGGAGGAGTATACGAGGTGAATGTCGGTGAGGGTGTAGAAGGGTCTCCAATCCGCCTTCCTTCAATTTCGACTTCACTTTCCGATACAGACGGTTCTGAGAGCATTACAGGTATAACAATGTCTTCTATTCCTGACGGAGCGACAATAAGCGACGGAGTACACAGCTTCACTGCAACTGCAGGAAGTGACGAGGCGGATCTGTCCGGCTGGAATCTTGAGAATCTGACCATAACCGCTTCGGCAGATCCGGCAGAAGGCCCTGCCGAAAACTTTTCATTGACTGTAACTGTGACATCAAGTGAAACTGCTGACGGCACAATTGTCGATTCCAGCCAAAGCAGTGTCGAAATTCCGGTTACCGTTTATGACAGCCAGAGCGATGTTATGGCCTATGAAGGCCTTGACGTTGTGAAAGACGGCGGCGACGGATATGATATTTTAACTCTTTCAGACAGTATAGATTTTTCAACTATTGATTCTTTGAATGATCCGATAAAAAATATGGAAGAGATACAGATGAACGGAAACGGAGAGCAGAGTATAAGCAACCTTACTGTTGATGATGTACTGGATATGACAGATGATGATAATACCCTTGTAATAAAAGGTGATTCAGAAGATTCGGTTACATTGGCAGATACAAGCGGGTTTGATTTGACCGGCACTGAGACAATAGACGGAAAATTGTTCAATATCTATTCCGATTCGGCAACAGATCCTACTGTTGTGCTGAAAATCGAACAGGATATCGATCATAACTAGAAAAAAAAGTTTACTCTTATATATAGCCGTCATGCTTTTTTTCATCGCAGCGGGGTCATACGCCGATTTTGCCGCTGCATCACTTTTGAAAAAAGTAGAGCAGCGATACGGAGAGTTTGCACTGAACCGTTTCAAGGCATTGAATGAACTTGTGCAAAGAGTAAAAAATGCCGATGAAAAAACAAAGCTGGAAGAGATAAACAGGTTTTGGAACGGTGTACGTTACAGAAGCGATCTTGAGGTGTGGGGAAGTTCCGATTACTGGGCGACACCATGGGAGTTTCTGGCAAAAGACAGCGGTGATTGCGAAGATTATGTGATTGCCAAGTATTTTACTCTCAAATATGTGGGAGTAAGCTCAGATAAATTGTATTTTACATATGTTAGAGCTCTTAAGTACAACAAACCCCACATGGTTTTGACCTATTTCGCCGAACCGGATACAGAGCCGCTAATACTAGATAATATTAACTATAAAATATTCCCGGCTTCCAAGCGAAAGGATCTGATTCCCGTATACAGCTTCAACGGTGATGAGATTTCAGCATTTAAAGATGCGGCGAATAGCAAAGCAGACCGTAATAAGATCAAGATAAAAAAGAGGTGGGATAGACTTCTGGAGAATATTGAAAAGGGGAAAATATGAGTTTCTACAGGCTGGCTGTTTCCATGATGTTACTGCTTATGCTGCTGCTGCTTGGAGGTGTATTGAGCATACAGTTCCTTGATTCCAAAAGATATGTCGAAGAGCAGCTTTATCTGAATGCACAAAATACCGCCTCTTCATTGAGCCTGTCGCTGACTTCTGCAAAAGGCGATCTTACCAGAATGAAAACCATGATAAATGCAGTATTTGACAATGGTTTTTATGAAGCAGTCGAATTGCTGGACAAGCATCATATTCCACTCTATTCTAAAACGCAAAAACCGCAAATGGGTGATGTTCCGGAATGGTTTGTGAAAGTTATTGATATTGACCCGCTATATGCCGAGGCCCAGGTGTCGTCAGGCTGGACACCTACGGGATTTGTAAGAGTCAAGAGTGACAGAGGGATCGCCTACAGGCAGATGTACAGAATTTTTAAAAATACCGTATATACTTTTATATTCTTTATGCTTGCAGGATTCTTGATGCTCCATTTTCTTTTAAAGCTTGCCCTTGTCCCTTTAAACAGAATACAGATGCAGGCAGAAGCGGTTTTGCGCAACAGATTTGTGACACAAAAAGATACTTCCGCCGTGAAAGAGCTGCGAAAAGTAGAATCGGCCATGAACAATATGATTGACCGTGTAAGAGAGATATTTCAAAAAAATGAAGAGATTCTGAAAAGAAATCATGAGATTCTATATAAGGATGAGTTGACGAAACTCTTTAATAGAAGATACCTTATATTGAAACTCTCGGAATTCCTGCATGCGGATGACAGCCGTTCCGGAGGATCTGTAGCTATTATCAAGATAAACGGAATTTCCGATGCGAATAAAAAGATAGGCTATAAAAAAAGTGACAATTTCTTGCAGGAATTTGCGGCTGGTATAGAGAAAATATGCAGCAGTTACGACGAGTCAGTAGCAGCAAGGATCAATGCCGCAGAGTTTTCAATGCTTATGCCCGGGGTATCTACGGAAGATGTTCTAGGTATTATCGCCGGTGTTAAAGAGAATTTTCTATCTTTGCAGAAACGTTTCGGGCTGGAACTGTCTCTTTCGATGAACGCCGGAGTATCCATATACCGCCATGACGAGAGTTTGTCAGCGGTTTTCGCAAGGCTGGACAATCTATTGGCGGAAGCATCTATAAAAGAGGAGGGCGTTGCATTCTCTTGCGATAAAGACAATAAAGAGTTGGGAAAAGAGGAGTGGAGGGAGGTCATAGCCTCTGCGGTACGAGCAGACAGGCTGACTCCTGTGCTGCAGCCGGTAATAGACACCGAAAGCGGAGAAACTCTTTACAATATGATGTTTTTTGACATTGTCACCTCACAGAGGGTCTATAGATACGGGGAGTTCGTTCCTATGGCTATTCTTCTGGGACAGGAATTTTCTTTGATGAATTCTATGTTTGAGCAGTTTCGCTACTCTGCACTGCAGAGGGGAAAGGTTGCAATAGAGGTTTTCGGTACACTGCTAAAAGAGAGTGAAAGTTTTCTTCTGCTTGAGAAAAAAATCATTGAAACTGCATCTGAAACAAAAGGCTCCCTCGTTATAGAGATTGCAGAGAAAGATATAGCTTCCATGGATAGATATTTTCTTGAAAGACTTTCATCCCTTTTTGAAAAAAAGGGTATAGAGAGTGTAGTCAGCAGGGCAGGTGCCAACAATGGGAACTACAGATATCTTGAGTATCTTAAACCGTCATATGTAAAAATGCATTCGTCAATATATCTGGATATGGATGAAAGCTCCAGGAATGCTTTCAGAATGTTGATAGAGAGCATGGGAATAGAGCTTATAATTGTTGGAAGAAATGATGAACTTCAACTTCTAAAGAATGAAAATGTCCGTTATACTATGAACATTCGCGAAGTTAAAGAGTGATTGTTTTTAAAGAGTCACTCGTCACTGTTTCAAGTTAAGACAAAGATTACCGATATTCTTATAGAATTAAAAACTGACCTTACGCACCTATACCACTCAGAGATTTTATAGGTGCGTAAGGTCAGTTAATAATAAAAAAGGCTGATTTTGACACTATATAAACGTATAGGTATATTGATATCATTTTTGCTGCTTCTTTTGCTCGCCGGTGTTTTGACAATAAATTTTGTCAACTCCAAAAGCTATATAGAAGAACAACTGAATACAAATGCCAAAAATACGGCTTTGGCATTGAGTCTGTCGTTGAGTATAGCGCCGGAGAACAAAAAGCAGATTGAATCTTTGATAGATACTGTTTTTAACCGCGGTGCATACGAAATGATAGAGCTCGAAGATTCGCACAGACTTCCTGTTTACAGAAAAACCAAGAGTTCACAGGCTGGCGATGTTCCGTCATGGTTTAAAAAGTGGCTGCCGGTAAATACTGTTTTGGCGGAAGTTCTGGTTTCTCCCAAAAATCGTCCTATCGGTGTTTTGATGGTTAAAGCTGACAGTGCGATAGCCTATGAACAGCTCTATGCCCTTTTCAAATATACGGTTTTAACATTCGCAGTATTCGGCATTCTGGGACTTTTGCTTCTTCACTTTGTATTGAAAATGGTATTGAAATCTCTTGAAAAAATAAGAAATCAGGCTGAAGGTGTACTTCACAACAGGTTCGTCATTCAAAAGGAGCTTCCATCCACAGCCGAACTAAAAGAGATAACAGAAGTCATGAACTCTATGGTCAAGCGTGTCAAAGAGCTTTTCCAAAGAAGTGCGGAAACTATGAAAAGAAATCAGGAGATCTTGTACCGAGACCCTTTGACATCGCTTTTCAACAGACGATATTTTCAGATTAAGCTTCCGGAATATCTTTTGGCGAATGACAGCAGGTCTCGCGGTGCACTGGTAATGATAAGGATAAATAAAATTTCCGATGCAAATAAGAAAATAGGGCATAAAAAAGTAGATGAGTTTTTCGTAAAATTTGCCGAGACGCTGGAAAAAGCCTGTGATATGGTTCATGAACCTTCAATATGCAGGATAAATGGAACCGAATTTATTCTTATTCTCCCTGTTTTCAATGCCGAGACGGCAAAGGATCTGGTAAGAAGTATTATGAAAAATGCTCTTGTCCTTACTGACAGATACAATCTGAGAGAGATGGTATATTTCAGTTTCGGAATTACAGAGTATGTCAGAAACGAACCAGTTACCAAGCTGCTTGCAAGTGCAGACTATGCACTTTCTGATGCCGCTTTATATAATGAAAATCATATAACAGTTTTTAAAAGGGACAAAAAAAGCTCTGTCGTACTTGGAAAGTCGGAGTGGAGAGAGATAATAACCTCGGCGTTGAAAAACGGGAAGCTTGAACCTGAACTTATACCGGTGATCAATCTGAAGAGAAACGAGAAAGTCGCTTTTGCGCTTACCTTTGATATACGTCATGATGCCTATAACTATCGATATGGCGACTATCTTCCCGCGATTGTCGAGCTTGGGCTCGAGCACGATCTTGTAATGTACGAGCTCGAATATCTGAAAAAACACCGCTTTACACACAACGCCCTCAGCCTGGAAATTTTTGCACAGACACTGCTTGACAGTAATAAATATATCAATTTTGAAGAGTCTGTAAAAGAGGTTACACAGGTTTTGAAAGGGAAGCTGTTTATAGAGATATCGGAATATGACATATTCTCCCTGGACCCCGCTGCTGTAGAGAAGATATCTTATACGCTGAAAGAGTATGGAGTCAGATTCGGCATAAACAGATTCAGCGGCGAGCAGGGCGGTTACGGTTATCTAAAATATACCGCTCCGGCCTATATTAAGATGCATGAGAGTCTATACCTGGATATGGACGGAGGATCAAAAAACGCTCTTCTTACACTGCTTGGAAGCCTGGATATAAAACTTATTGTTACAGGGGCGCATGAAGACAATATAGATGAACTGAAAGAGGAGGGTGTCCGCTACGTAATGCCGGCGCAATAGTTTCACACTGCCACCGACTCCCAGAAGAAATCTACATGCTTTTCAAAATGGGTGGCTATCGGTGCAGTCGGTTTCGAATCTATACGTAAAAGCGATACCGTGATCCTGATGTAGAATAGGGCGGAGAGAAACTCCTGGGCCATAAACATCGGATCTGCCGACCGCACCATTCCCTCCTGCATCATAATAAAAAGAGCTTTCGACAGCAACTGAATCTCTTTTTGGTGAAACTCCTTCAAGAAACTCTCTCTCAGATCTTCGTTTTGAAAAAGCTCTATCATCATAACCCTGAAGAGCTTCTCCATCTTTTTGTCGAAAGAGACAAGCTTGTATGCGACCGCATACTGATGAAGAAACGACTTTCCCTTTTTCGCCTTTTCTTCGATATCTTTCATCTCAATAGGGGTGGAAAAGATCTCTGAAAAGATGTTTTTTAGAATATCTTCCTTGTTTTTAAAGTGGTTGTATATGGCGCTTTCACGAATTCCCACTTTTGAGGCGATCTTTCTTACAGAAGCCCCTTTGTATCCGTTTTCAGCGATCAAATCTATCGCCGCCTCGATGATTTTCTCTTTTGTATTTCTCTGTTTCGGCATTGGCAAACTCCTATATTGCGGGACTTAAGAGATGAACAAACGTTCTTGTAATGTTTATTGTATATGAACAAACGTTAATTTATCATAAAGAGTCAATGAACGTATGTTCACATGAGATTTGAAAGGCTGTTTTAATGAAATGGGGTGTAAAATATAGTTTGAAAATTATACTTTTCAATACAAAAACTTTTATAGTTTTCAATACTGAAAACATAGTTTTCAAAAAGTCGAAGAATACAGCTGTACTGTACTCTCTCAGACTTCCAGCAACCCTCACAGCAGGCGAACTATATCCTGCCGTCTCATCTGCCTGCACCGAAAGTTTTTACGATACCGTTGGCAGTCAACCGTTATCAGACTCGACCCGATCCGGGGTGAGAAGATATGTGCAAAGAGAGCCTTCAGGCGGAAATTTCCGTCAAAAAGGTGAGAAAATATGTGCAATCCCCGGTATCGACCTTATTCCACAAATCCGAATTACTGCCTGCAAACCCCAAAATTCAGGGTTTCCCCTAAAAAACAGCCATACTTTGCAGCGTTGCGCAGCATTCCGAACCCCCTTGTTCCCACCTGAAAATGCACATATCTTCTCACCTTTTACAGGTTTGCACATATCTTCTCACCTTTTCGGCTTTTCCAAATTCTCCTCTCTTGAGATCTCTCTTTATATAAATCATTATAAGAGTTATCTAACTTATATAACTTATATATCTTATAGGGCCGAAAAAAATGCCTCTGAAGCCCTGAATACAGGGATTTCTCCAAGTACAACGGTGAGAAAATATGTGCAACAGGGTGAGAAGATATGTGAAACGGGTGAGAAAATATGTGCAAGCGGTGAGAAGATATGTGCAAAAACCCGCCTTTCGGTGAGAAGATATGTGCAAAACAGCCCTTTAAGGGTGAGAAAATATGTGCAAAGAGGCTTCCGGGGTGAGAAGATATGTGCAATAACCCGCCCCGGATTTACCGACGAATCGTCACGTAATGAGAGAAAAGCCCGTAATACAGGGCTTTCAAGCAATATATCCGCAATCCTCTCCAAACAGCCACCCTGTTCCGGCACCCGATTTGTGCAGATAAATGCACATATCTTCTCACCTTTTACAGGTTTGCACATATCTTCTCACCTTTTCAGAGCCCGTAAAACCCCATATTCATGGCCCGCAACCTTTGCAGGCCGTCGCCGCAACAGTGTTGCAGAGAGAACCGAAAGCCATCCGAAAGCCCGAAATTGCGGCTTTCCGGCGGCTTCGGAGACTTCAGGGGTGAGAAAATATGTGCAAAGTATAACGGCTGCTTCACCGAAACCCCTTGATAGAGGGGACCGCCCCCCTGCCCCGATAACCGTACCGACGGAGAATCGCTTAATATCAGTGAATATCAACCATTTATGCACATATTTTCTCACCTTTATACCTTCCGGGACCGAAAAATCAAATCTTTCAGGAGTGTTGCGATGACAAAGATAAAGAAGGTCGAATCGATGATGCCCAAACCCGTTGCGCTGATAAACATAGACAGGTCGGACCTGAACGAAACGCACGTAAAGCTGCTCAACTACTTCGTATGGCGGCACCACAGGGGTCTGGAGATAAACCCCGGACTGGAGGAGATCGCCGACAAAAGGGGGGTCAGCACGAGACAGCTTATGTTCGATTTCGAAAACCCCGAGCGGAAAGATGTGCCCTACTACGTCACGTCCCTGAGCGAAATAGCGGCCGCGATCGGCTACAAAGGCCGGAACATGAAAAAACTCAAAGAGGACATCATGTCGCTCGCCGAAAAGGCCATGAGATACAACATTTTCCATCACGACGCGGACAGGGAACGCCTCAAATGCGTCGTAACGGGAGCAATGACGTACCTGGACCACGTACGCATGGAGTATGAAGGAAGGAACGTCATGGTCATGTTCACGCTCGGCGGCGCGTTTCAGGCGATGCTTGAGGAGATGAAGTCGAAAGGCTCCGCGGTCAGGTACGTCTGGCTCGATATGCAGGTCCTCAGCAGGTTCTCTTCGAAGTATGCGGTGGCCCTCTACGAACTTCTCGGCTCCTACACAAACGGGCACGGCAGGAACCGCTGGGAACTCAACGGCGCGTTCAGGGACTACTTCGGGATCCCCGAGAAGACCTTCCGCTCCACGAAGGTGCTGAACCGTGACGTCTTCAAAAAAATGGCTGCAAAGTACGAGGAGGCGACGGGACGGAAGGTCACCTGCAAAGTCACGAAAGAGAGGGGGAAGAGGTACGTGCAGATCGATGTCGAGGAAAAGAAGGATACGGACAGGGACCTGTTTCTCTTTATTGCGGAGGATCTGGGCGCGGACAAACCCCACGCATACGCGCATACGCTCCTGACGAAATACAGGGACGGAGAGAGCCTCTCCGTTGACGTGTCGGAGTACCGCAGGAGGTTCCGGCAGAAGGCGAAGGAGGAGAAGATGAAGTGTGAGCGGGAGGAGATTATGAAGAGGATCAGAAGGGAATACATGGAGCGTTTCGGATCCGGGCGGGTCCACATCAATTCGGTGAACCTCGGGGTGGTGCCTCTGGACGATGCCGTGCGGATCGACCCGGGGATCGCCGACGGGCTGGTGCGGATGTACCGGGAACACGGCACGAAGATATTCGGAAAGGTGCTTGTCGCGCAGCCGGAAAAAGGGGGAAAACGGGAGAAAGGGGACGAAGGATGAAAGAGATCATACCGATCGGGACGCAGGTTATCGGAAATGAAGAGGTCAATGCGGTGAACGCGAGAGACGTCTGGGAAGCGGTAGGGAGCAGCCAGAAGTATTCGGACTGGATCAAAAACCGCCTGGAGCAGCTGGGCGCGGTCGAAGGAGAGGACTACATCCGGGCAAGCAGAGACAGGTTTCATAATTTTATGATTGTTAAGAAAGATTTAAGCTTAAAGGGCAAACAGGTCGACTTCATCGTCACCCTCGACATAGCCAAGCACCTTGCGATGATGGAACGCAACGAAAAAGGGCGCCGCATACGGCAGTACTTCATCGATGTCGAAAAGTCGTTGCGCGGGGGCG
>CAYZMY010000011.1:19922-21300 GCA_964479605.1 uncultured Campylobacterales bacterium
CGGAGTGATCGAAAAGGGGATGCTGCTCAACCTGATGAAGCGGTATGTATCCGGCATGAGCCTGGATGATGCACTGGACGGAAACAGGGGGCTGAGCGACCGTTTCCGGCTGGCCCTCGGCTTCTTCGGGCAGTTCGGGAAGCGGGATCCGGAAAGACTTGAAAAAGAGTTCGACAGCCTCTACAGGGAGTACCGGAAGCTGCTTCTTCTCGACTGGTACGAAAGAATCGACGACTTCTCCCACGGGCACTTCAGGAGCTTCCGCACGGCAAGCGACTTCAGGGCCCGCTACCTGCTCACGGAGGGGGAGTTCAGAAAATACAGGCGGCTGGCAGACAGGATCACGGCAGTCCGGGAGGGGGATGAAAAATGAGCTATGCAGCGATGTATATAGAACCGCAGTCGTTCGACTTCATAGAACACTTCAGCGACAAACAGAAGGAGACGGCCGCCCGCTACGCTTTCACCTGGATGCGCAGATATACGAAGCTCCTCGGACTCGACGAAGCCTATTCGGTCGCGCTGATCGCGGTCTGGAAGGCATATGAGGCATACGAGGAGGAGCTGACCCCCGCGAAGCTGAACGGCTACCTGCGGGGATACCTCGCACGGGCCAAAAACTCCCGCCTCAGGGTCCTCAACAACGAGCATTTCTGCGACGAGATGCCTTACGGAAGCGATTGCGGCAGCGGCGGGATCGACGGGGAACTCGACTTTCTGCTTGACATACAGAGGATCCTCGACGAGCGGGAGTACGCGCTCTTCGACAGGTATGTCATCGAGGAGTACCCGATCGACCCGGCCGACAAGAAGGCTTTCCGAAACGTACTGGAGAAACTGAGGAGGTACTACGATGACGCAGGCCATGGAGACGGTCAGAGAGCTGGCGGAGATTTACGGACTGCCGGAAGAGAGTGTCGTGAGGGCGATCAGGACGGCGGTGTCGGAAGAGCTGAAGAGGGAGGTCGTCACGGCGACGGTGAGCGGCGACAGGCTGCGGTTCGAAGCGTATCGGGAGGACGGATCCGTGAAAGAGATACGGATGTCGAAAAACCTCTGGGCAAGGATCGGACGCAGGCTCCGAAAAAGACTCGATATCGAAAGCGTGCTCATGTCGCGTCCAGAGTTTCTGCGAGGCAGCGTTACAAAAACCTTGCCGCAAGGCATCGAAGTCGCAACGAGGTACGGCCCGGCTTTCGCACCGAATATGCTGCTCGTACCGACGGAACGGTGCCTCTATGTCCCCGGAGCGACGCTCGATTTCCATATACACAAGATAAGCGTGAAAAAAGGGAGGATCATTTTGTCTCGTACATCCAAAAAACTGCTCCTCCATATGCTCAGAGAGAGGCTCGGTGACATCGTGCTCGACGCAAAC
>CAYZMY010000012.1:0-20635 GCA_964479605.1 uncultured Campylobacterales bacterium
GAGGCGGGCGCTGATCTTTTGCAGCATCGTCGGGTTGAACATATGCCGGCCTTTTAGAATTTCAAGATACTGTCAAGGCCGGATCGCCCTGAACTACTACGCCGCCGTGAGCCGTAGCACTGCCGACCATCGCTACCGGTCTGCCGTTGATCGTCAGAGCGGGAGCACCGCTGACAATGGTGTCGGGCCCGCCGCATTCACATACGCAGAGGTCGCCTACAAGGGCCACCGGAATTCCGTTGACTGTACATGCGGGGTTCGCCGAGCTTATAGGTCCTCCTTTGTGGGGCGATTTTCCGTCGTATGCGGGGCATGTATGGTTATGCCCAAGCAGTGCTATGTTTGGCATTGTCACTCTCCTTTGTTCGATATTTTTCTCATGGAAGTCTCTTCGATAATCAAGGTAATATCATTTTTTGTGTGCGGAATAATCCGCTGAATAAATCTCCAGTTGTCATTGTCTTCTACATCTTTGAAGCCTACTACAACTGCGTAGTAGTGTACATCGTCATCCAGTCTGATGCTCCGTTTCTCCATCTCTCCCGGCAGCAGAATCTCTTTTGAGTGTGCTTCTATATCTACACTGCTTTTTCTACGGAGTTTCTTCATGAGTTCGAAATAGTCCAGTTTTTTGAATTTTTCGGCAGATTCAAGTGCAAAGAAGTGGACGGCCACGGGACTTTTTGTTTCGGAAGCTATGACAGATATATCCAGAGTTGTCGGTGTCGGCTTTTGCAGGGGAATTTCAGCCTTTTGCCAAAGGGAACAGCCTGAAAAGCCGGCCAGAATCGCCAGAGCTATAGCGCCTTTCAATAGAGGACGCATCATTTTTTACCCCTGTTTTTTGCCGGATTGTAACTTAGGCTCAGGGTCTCCAGTACTTTGTTGTACTCTTTTTTCAATTCTGAATTGTCTATTTTGTCCTCTTTCATATGGTCTAAATGCTCAAACTCTTTACAGTATGCGTCCCATGCCTGAGCTTTTTTGTTAAACAGGCTCTTTTTCAGCTCTCCCTCGTTTTTGAACCTGGCGTAGAGTTTTTTCGGTGAAAACTTTTTTGCACTCTGCATAGAGATATTTTTGTACGCTGTATGAAATGCTATGGTATGTTTTTCAATATCGAAAAAGAGATTTTTTACCTGTTCTGAAACTGAAGGCTTATAATGCAGGAGGTTTGAGAAGATCTCCTTTGTCTCGGATGCGGTTTTTAGAGGATTATTCGCCGAAAACGTCGTTACTCCCAGCTGAGCCTGTACCTTTTGCAAAACAGAGGATGTATTGCGCGCATTTTCCAAAGAGGCAAATGCAAGTTGCGCCACTTCCGCCGCAAACTTCTCTTTATCTTTACGGCTCATCTTTTCAGTATCGACTCCGAGTTTTACGGATAGAATTTCAAGGATGCTGTCATTCTCCTCATCTTTTTCCGTTCTCTCTTTTTGCAGAGGAGTTTTTGTCTGCACAGATAGTGTCGGTGGATCTATGTGGGTGCCTAGAGAGTTGTCCGGACTCTTTTCCTCTACTTTGTAACTTTCGAGAATGGAGTCCAGTTCGGGAAGGAGCATACCGTTCCCTTTTGAGGGTGTATCGACTCTGTTGTCGAACAGGGCCAGCACATCGTTTTGTTCCGCTGAAGAGCTCTCTATTATCTGAACGGCTTTATGATGTATGTTTCCTTTGAAAAAGGTATCTGCAGTATCTGAAGGTAGGGCTGTATGAGCGGAAACATCCGCATTCTCGGGGGGTGCGGTATCTATAGATTTGACAGCTATCGTATACTCTCCGATACAAAAGCGGGACTCTTTCGTCAAAGGCACCATGACCCCTTTGGTAACATTTTTTTCCGGTTTTTTCATTTCAACCGTACCTTTGCCTGCACCTGTTATGTGGAAGCGACCGTTTTTATAAACTATTTCCGCATGCAGGTCCGATACGCTTCCCTTTATATTCTCAAGTTTCCATTTTGCGGTTTTGCTGCTTCCGATCAGGCCGCCATCCCGGCCGAAGGAGAATGTTTTTTGGGTAGATTGAGCACTTTTGCTGCTTCCGGTATTGACAATTTCAAGTATAAGTCTCATCAGTGTACCTCTTGTTTATCTGCAACAGTACGAAACGACATATATATTAAATGCAGTATGCCGGGTCGTTCGATATTCGAAATTTAAAGTAATAGAAAATAATCACAATAGACAGGCAATGTCAAATGTTGCGGACATTATACACATATAAAATTGAATTTTCCCAAAAGGAGCTTGAAACATGGAAAATTTTTTTATGCTTTTATCTGACAGAGAAAATTTTTTTGAAAAGTAAATATGTGCTCTGAATACCGTCATATCGGATTGTGCTCAGAATATTCCGGAAGGCGGTTTCGGCTTCTAAGATGAGACCATGAATTGTTGTGCTAAAATTTAAAACTTTTTTTGAACAGAAGAGGGGAAAATATGCCAAAAAATGTAGCATGGAGAGAGGGGCTTTTCCTTCGTCCACAACATTTTCAACAAAACAGTTATGCACTCAACAGCGAAATGATGCAAAGAACGATATTGAGCGGCTCCAATATGTGGGGATTATTTTCACTTGAAATAGACGACCGGCTATTGGGCCTGGGCAAATTATCTTTAATATCCGCATCCGGAGTGATGCCTGACGGAACCATCTTTGACAGCCGGGACTTTACAGGGCGTCTGACTATAGATATCGATAAAGAGGATGGAGGCAAGGAGATATCTCTTTGTCTGCCGCTCAATTATGAAAATGAAGACAATGTTTTTTTTGAGGAGCATGAACATCTGCCTACAAGATTTGCGGCAAAAATAGAGCAGAATGTTCCGAACACCAATGTCGGAGAAGAGAGCGAAGCGGATATAACTTTTTTATATCCCAACTTCAAACTCTTTAAAAATGAAGAGATACCGGATGGCTATACAAAAATCACTATAGCAAAAATCGGCAGTGTATCCGCCAACAACTCTGTTATGCTTGAGAGCGGTTTTTCTCCGACATACCTGCATCTGCATCAAGCGAAACATATTATGTCGAAACTGAATGAATTGCAGGGGATGCTTCGATACCGGGCTGAAAAGATTTCTGAAAAGATATCCGGAATGACGCTTCAGGCGACGGAGTTGAGAGACTATCTGATACTGCAGATTATCAATCGTACCGAAAGCAGACTTCACTACTATGCCACACAGGAGCAGCTTCATCCTGCGGATCTGTATCTTGAATTGAGTTCTCTGCTTGGAGAGCTGGCTGTTTTTATAAAAAAAGAGAGGCGCCTTGAGGAGCAGTATACATACATTCATGCCGAGCAGGGAGAGAGTTTCGATGCTCTCTTTCTGGAGCTGAAAAAACTGCTGAGCAACGTTTTGGAAAGCAGCAGTACCCTTATACCGCTGGATAAACACAAATATGGGATTTTTATAGCCATGCTCAAAAACAAAGCCGTACTCGAGGATTCGTCTATCATTTTGGCGGTATCGGCCAATGTGGAAGAGGAGAGATTGAAAAAACTTCTTATGGACAACCTGAAAATAGGTACTGTGGAAGAGATAAGAAATCTGGTGAACCACCATCTCCCGGGTTTTAAAATCGTTCCTCTCAATACTGCACCCAGAGAGATTCCATACAGAGTCAACCAGAGCTATTTCAGAATAAGCTTCAAAGAGAATGAAAAAGAGAAGCTGATGCGCTCGTCCGGATTTGCGATGCACTATCCGGAGACGGAAGATCTCTCTTTGGAACTCTATTTATGGTCCGTTAAAAACCGCTAGGAACTTCAGATGAGAAATGATAAAAAAAATATAATCGTATATAACGGATCGGAAGCAGAAGACTCCTTCGGTGTTCCTCCCGCATTTGAGGAGAGCGATACATTTGTTCAAACGGTCTTTCCGGATGCCGCCTCTTTTTTGGCGACACATCAGGGAGAACCTTTTTTGAGTGCATTAAGAGCCCTGTATCGTGAAGTCTGCTACTTGGAAAAAGATGAGATCAAACCGGATATAAGGGGTGTCAAACGTAAGTTGATACAGATAATGGATATGCAAATGCGCTCTTTGGCTGAGAGCGGATACGATAATACGAACATTATGATAGTGCGTTATCTGATAGCTACATTCATAGACGAGCTTTTGGGAAAAGTGGAGTGGAACAACTCTGAGACATGGGCCAACCACAGCCTTTTGGGCCACTATTACAAGGAGACTTACGGGGGAGAGAAATTTTTCCAACTGCTGGAACGTCTGGCTCAGGAGCCGAATAAGTACATAGAGCATATGAAACTGATTTATGTATGTCTCTCTCTCGGCTACAGGGGAAGGTACTCCCTGGCACCGAACTCGGATGTACAGATAGAGAGTATAAGGCAGGAACTTTTTGTCCGGATAAAACGCTACGGTACGCATGAGGATAAGTTTTATAAAGACCATCCTGTATCAAATATTGCTCATAAACTGACTCTGAATATACCTTACAGGCTCTTTTTCCTTGGAGGATTGCTTGTCCTGGTCATCGTTTATGCCGTTTTTACCGGTATGGTAGTAGAGAATGAAAACGAACTGATGGAAATATTCAGTACACAATCGACAGTTGAACATAAAAAGGGTCTGGATGGCTAACATAGATCGCTCCATATTCAAAAGTACACTTTTCTGGTTGTGCGCAATAGCTTTTATCCTGAGTTTGATGTTTGTCATATTCGGCCACTACCTCCCTTTTGAGTCTTTGAAAAATTTAATGACGAGACTCTTTTTCGGTTCGCTCTTTTTTCTGGGGGTTGTTATAGCCGAACTCTTCTATCTGCTGTTGACAAAAGAAGAGAATAGGGAGTCCAGACGTGCCGCCAGAGCCGCAAGACGTCAAGAGAGAATGTTAAAAAAGGAGGAGCGTAGAAACAAAAGGGCAGCCGTAAAAGAGCTGAAAAAGAAGTTTTATGAGGCTCTGGGGATCATAAAAAGATCGCGTATATACAAAAAACGTGCAGGTTACAATTATGAACTTCCCTGGTACCTGGTTTTAGGGGGACATGACGACGAACAGAAGAGGGTACTGAAAAGCTCCGGACTCGACTTTCCCATAAATATTGAATATAGAGAAGATGAAAAAGATAAAGACGGTTCGTTCAACTGGTTTTTCGCCGAGGAGGCTGTCTTTATAACGGTTCCGAAAGAGTATGTAACACTGGATAAAGAGAGTGCTTCTCATCCTATCTGGCTGACATTTTTGAAGCTTTTCAAAAAAGAGCGCTGGAGACGCCCCGTAAACGGGATAGTATTTATTCAAAATGCCGAAGATATTCTGCACTTCAATGAGCCTCAGATGCAGGAATACGCAAAAGTTGTCAGAGAGAAACTGGATGAGATCTGCAAAACCTTCTCATCAAAAATCCCTGTCTATATGATAGTTACGGGAGCACGCGGCGTTCCCGGTTTCGAATCGTTTTTCGCCAATTTGACCGAAGAGGAGAGGAGAGAGGTACTCGGTATTACCTTCGAAGAGGTAAATGAAGATATATCTGATGAAGTAATAGATACCAAAATGGAGACTCTCCTGCAAAAGCTCGAGCAGGAGACGATCGGCAATTTACATAATTCATGGGATCTCAAAGAGAGAGAAAAAATACTCTTTTTCCCGGAAGAGTTTAAAATTTTCCTCTCCAATATAAGCCGTTTTACACAAAAGACATTTGCAAAAACGAGATACTATTCGCCCCTGATGCTCAGAGGAGTCTATTTTACAGATATTGAACATACGGAAAAAGGGGAACTGCCGGTTGCGGCAGATCAGGCTGAACAGCCGCTCTCCTCTCTTTTTCTGCCGAAAGTTTTTGACCGAATCATTCTTTCGGAGAGCCAGCTTGTAAATACCAATGATGAATATAGGAAAAAATTTGGGATCTTGTGGCTTATTCTCTTCTCCTTTTTTACACTGCTGCTGGCGGGTGCTGTCTATTACTGGTCTACATTTGTGCAGGGTGAAGCCAGAGAGGCAAAGGTTATTGAAGATACGTATGAACAGTATCTCAGTCTCAAACAGGGTTCACAACCGAAAATCATTTTGAAACGAAAAGCCGTCAAGCTGGAAAATGCGATGCAGATCGGTAAACTTGGCGGTGCTAACGGAGCTGACGTAAGCTTCGGAAAGGCGAATGCGTCACTGACCCCTTTTGCAAAAAAAGAGCTCAGAAAGATTGTGAATCTTATACAGACTCTCGATGAATCCACAAAAATAAAGATAGTCGGGCATACCGACAGCATCGGAGATGAAAAGTCCAATATGGAGCTGTCGCTGCAAAGGGCCGCCGCCGTGAAAGATTTTTTGGTTGACAACGGAATAGAAAAAGAGCGAATAAGCATTGAAGGAGCCGGAGAGAAAAGCCCTGTGGCGACAAATCAGACGGTGGAGGGGCGCAGCCTGAACAGGCGGGTCGAGATCTATGCATACGGACTCAAAGTCCAAAACGATGAAGAGAGTTATAAAGAAGAGTATGTCATCAAAAACAATCTCAGCGATCTGCAGAGAGTGTTGGGAATGCTGGATGCTCTTAAGTCTATGCGTAGAGAAAACGGAGGGAAGATAGGAAACGATATATGGAACCCCGGTTTTTACAAAATCGCCAAAAGGGATGAACTGGTAAGAAAGATATATCATGAGAGTCTACAGACCCTGCTTCTGCCCAGAGTGGCTACTATTGTGGAAAAAGATATGCTTTTGGATCTGAACGACACACTAAAGACGCAAACAAATCTGAAAGCGTATCTGATGCTCGCAGACAAAAAACACCGTGACAGAGAGTTTTTACAAAGATATATGCTGAACAGATGGGGCAAGGATCTTGAAGATACCGAAATAAGAAGATTGAACGATCACTTTTCGGAGCTGCTGAAGAGCGACTTCTCTCCGGCTAAGCTTCACCATAAAAGTATTTTCAGAGCCAGGAAGAAGCTTGTATCGCAGGCCGGTGTGGCAGGGCTCATATACAAGAACCTCCAAAAAGAGGCTCAGACAAGAGATTTGAACGATTTTCAGTTTATAGAGGTGCTTGATGCCTACCCTGATGCGTTCGAGGGTGCAGAGTACAGAATTCCCGGTTTCTACACCAAGGAGGGGTATGAGAAGATTCTGCTTCTAGATACAAAATCTATGATAAAAAAGTTTATGCCCAAAAACTGGATACTTGGAGAAGAGAGCGTTGAGTATGACAAAAACGAGATAGATAGAATTTATGAAAAGGTGCTGGGGCTCTACTTTATAGATTATAGAAGATTCTGGACAAAAGCCATTTCCAGTCTGCAGATAAAAAGATATCACACCGGTGACGAACTTGCCGATCAGCTTGAGCTTCTCAGTTCAAGTATATCCCCGGTAGTTTTGGTTTTGAGGGCTTTTAAAGAAAATACATATCTGCTTACCCCGAAAGAGAAA
This sequence comes from uncultured Campylobacterales bacterium, assembly GCA_964479605.1. Taxonomy (GTDB): domain Bacteria; phylum Campylobacterota; class Campylobacteria; order Campylobacterales; family Hydrogenimonadaceae; genus Hydrogenimonas. The sequence goes on from CAYZMY010000012.1 coordinate 7,426, forward strand.
GCCAAAGCGGTGATGGATGCCAAAACAAAAGCGGGGGTGACTGCAGGAGAGTTTTTAGGTTCGGCAGGAAGTAAAATAGACAGGTTCCAAAGACTCGGCACCAATACCATGAAAGATTTCGCCAGTGACAAAATGGTGCACGATATGAGAGCTATTTTCAAGCCGTACCATGAACTGCTGGACAAAAACGGGGAGCCCTCCAGAAAGCTTAAAATCGTATCGCGGCACGTAGAGAAAATCTATCAGCAGATGCTCGAAGTGGATACATCCGCCGATCCCAAAAAGAGTGCGTTCGACATTGTGAGCAAAAAAAGTACCTCTTCGCATAAGACATTTGCACTCAAAAGCAACCTGCTGCCTCCGAAGCTTTCAGCCTGGTACAACATCGCTCTGGAAAACAGCTGGGAGTATCTTGCCGGGTTGGTAGATGGACATTTGGATAAGACTTACAATGACGAGATATGGGTTTTTTATACAGAGAGAATCAGAAATAGATTTCCATTGTCGCTGAAGAGCAAAAGAGATATTTCTATAGACGATTTTACGACATTTTTTCAAAAAGGCGGTCTGCTGGACAAATTTTATGCCAAGTATGTCATTCCGTTCGTAGATGTGGATATGAGAACAGGAAGATATAAACTGAAAAATGTTGACGGAGCGGTTATTAAAATAGACAAGCAGATGGTCAAAGCAATGATAAGTGCCAAAAAGATTCAGAATCTTCTATTCAAAGCAGGCAGCAATAAACTATATTTCAAAATTTCAGCCAAACCGAAAAGTTTGAGCTCGAACCTTGCGGCAATGGATCTAATATATGAGGATAACGAACTCTTTTATGAGCATGGGCCGGTGCAAAACGGAGATTTTGTATGGCCGTCGAAATACCCTGATACTCTTGCGAAATATACACTCTATGATGATAGAAGCAACAGGGTTGTCAAGGTAAGAGGGGACGGTGAATGGGCACTGCTTAGACTTCTTGCAAAACTTGACAGGAAAATCATCACTCCGTATAAAATGGAAGTGAGCTATACAAAAGGGAGCTACAGCGGCTCTTTTGAAATACGGGGAAAGATTGTCAAGATCTTTACAAATGCAAGCCCGTTCAGGCACTTCAGGCTTAAAAAGAACTAGAGCGGCAGGGGTTTATAGGCATGCTTTGGTCTTTTCCGTCTGCGGAATCTGTTTGTTAGAGATCTTTTTTACAATCTTGTAAACAGCCTGCTGGGATATTCCGAGCGCCATGCCTATGGATGCTTGTGAATACCCTTTTTTATAGGCCTCAAAAACCTTTCTGTCCCTCTCTTCTTTAGACCCTTCTTTCGGAAAGAAAGATGTTTCGAGAGGCGGGAGACTTTTTTTAGGCTTCCTGGATAGACTTTTGTTCAATTTTTTTAGAAGATCGTGGATTCTGTTGATGCGGGCGATATCTACAGGCCTGCTGAAAAACTCTTTTATCTGTTCAGAAGAGTTGAATGCCTGAAAAACTATCGATCCCTGAAGACAAGTCAGGCGCTCGTCTATACCTATAAACTGTCTGTATGTGGAATAGTGGTAGTGTTCTTTTTCAGTTGCACTGCCGGTGTATACGGGAAGATGTTCTATATATGTAAGGATTTCCAGTATAAAGCCTCTATCTTCAATGTACCACGATTTGAAGCGTCCTTCCCAAAGATGTCCTCGCCGTCCGTATCGGCGGTTGAAGTAGCTTGTGTATTGCCCGTTTATCTGTTTCATAATATGAGAAAGATTGTTTTTGGTAGTCTCTACTACCATGTTGTAGCCGTTTGAAATCAGCGCATAACCGTGCACAGTAAATTCATACCGTTTTGCTGCATCACACATCAACGAGATAAAAAAAACTCTATCCTCATTGCTTAAAAAAACTTCACGCAAACCTACACCTCGGTTTGAGATATGAAAGTGTCCGCAACGATTCATACGGGTCTCTCTTCCCATCTGTTATCCTATTTACTGAAACTTGATAGATTGTTACGGTAATGTCAAATAAAAACCGTAACTGTTATTATACACGATAAAGAGAATTTTTTACTGAAATATATGTTAATTAGACTACCGTTGATGTTTTAATAAATCTTTTCATTGTTCGGTTAAACAAATAACTGATATAATCCGCTTAAAAATGTGCTTATTACTGCGCAAAAGCATGACCTCATATTGTAGTCTATTGATTTCATTGCTTGGCTGCTCCCGGTGCCGGTCAGGTCTCTTTCCGAATCAGGGCATTGCCGAAATTTGCGCAGCATCTTAAAATTAAAGAGTATTGGGGAATGATCATGGAGGCAATTAAACCTGATTCAGAATCTCTAGAGCTTATTAACGCAGTAGTAGAAAAAGTTGTTCATAAAATAACCCTGCCTGTCGCTATGCAGCTAATTATGGATATTTTGGGCAGGATGTTTCCGGATATGTCGGAAGAAGAGATTTATGAAATGGTCTTGTTTAAAACCGATCCGAGTCTGGCCTTTCCCAAATCCGATATTCAAAACATACGATTTATCAATATTGCCGATGGCGTCAGAGTTGAGGTAACAGTCAGCTTTTTAAGTATTTTCGGTGCTGCATCTCCTCTTCCCACACACTATAACGAAAAGGTCTTGGAAGATTCTCAAAATGAGCAGGTATTACTAGATTTTCTGGATATGCTGAACCATAGGCTGAAAAAACTTATATATCCTATTTGGATAAAACAGCGTTATTATGTTCAATACAGATCCGATTTGAAGGACGGATTCTCAAAATATATTTTATCGATACTGGGGCTTTACGGTCATGCAGACGGGATACCGTCAAATCTGAAGCTGCATAAATTACTCCCTTTTTCAGGTATTTTGTCTATTCAACAGAAGTCAAAAGAGACTTTGGCGACCGTTTTGAGGCACTATTTTTCGCACGAAGAGCTGACCATAGAGGAGGGCGTGGTATCGAAGGCGGTAATCCCGAAAGATCAATACGGTGCTCTCGGTAGCAGCAACTCCACCTTAGGCAGTGATATGAGTCTGGGCATGTTTATACTTACTAGAAGTCTGAAATTTGCCATCGTATTCAACAATACATCCTGGAAAGATCTCAGTGAGTTTGCAGTTGATGGAAAACGCAGAGAAGAACTCTCCTCTTTGATGCGTTTTTTGCAGAAAAATCCTCTCGCATACGATATACGTCTGAGAGTAAAAAAAGATGAAATAAGAAGCTGCATTGTGGGTTTGGGAGGAGGAAGACTCGGTGTCGATACATGGATCGGAAATGTTGAAGACGACCAGACCATAACTCTGCAATCAGGCTGAATTAAACTATTCCGAAATAGTCACTCATAAAGTATGACAAAAAAAGGTTGTTAAAAAACATTTAATAATTCTTTATAGCGCCTAAAAGATGGTGATCGGCTCCATATAGTTGTAAAAGTTGTTACTTGACACTTTTGGTTATTTTACCTTCTATGTTAGACTTTTGCATTCTTCTTTTCAGGAAGAAACAAAAACAAACAAGGAGAAGGGAATGAACAACCCGATATTTATGACAGTCAAAGGTTCCAGACAGGGGCTGATTACCGAAGGGGCTTATTCTAAAGAGTCTGTAGGAAACTCATACCAGTCAGGACATGATAAAGAGTCGATGATCAAGGGATATACCCACAATATAACAATACCTCGTGATCCGCTTTCCGGTCAACCGTCAGGACAGAGGGTTCATGCTCCGTATGTTGTGACAAAGGTACTTGACAAAGCATCTCCTCTTTTGATGAATGCTCTTGTTACAGGTGAAACTCTGCCTAAAGTAGAGATAAAAAAATATAGAACAAACTACGAGGGTAAACTCGAGCACTACTTCACTACGATCCTTGAAGATGCTGTCATTGTAGATATCAAATCTGACGCGGGCCATCTGCTTAGCGATTCAACTCTTTCAGATGTGGCTCCGCTTGAGCATATCTCTTTCTCTTACAGAAAGATCTCATGGAGACATGAAATTGCTTCTACATCCGGTGAAGATGACTGGAGAAAAGGAATCGGTGCGTAAGCAGCGATCCGTTTTGGCGAAGAGGAGAACTCCTCTTCTTCGCTACCCTGCCGCTTTACATTATTTATAGCTTTTAAGCCGTTATATCCGCGTAACACTCTACCGATACACTGTTCGTTTCATCTATTGAGAGATGTATTTTTGAAAGACTCTTCCCCTCTATCATATTTTCCAGCAGCGCTTTTGAAAGTTTGGGCATTATATTGTTGTTTATGATCAGTTCCAGATTCCTGGCTCCTGTCTCCGTTGCATTGCTGAGAGCGACGATATGATCCAAAAGCCTGTCGTCGTAATCGAACTCTATCTCTTTGCACTTCATCTGTTTTTCGATAGAGCCCAGCTTGAGTTTTGCAATCTTTTTCAGTGCATCCATAGAGAGATTTTTGTACGGAATTACATTCATTCTTCCCAGAAGTGCAGGTTTGAGGTATTTGGAAAGTAGAGGAAGAATCTTTTGGGTGATATCTTCCATGCAGATATCCTCATTTTCGCCGCAGAGTCTCGTTATCTCATCTGTAGCAAGGTTTGAAGTCATGATAATCACAGCATTGCTGAAGTCTATCTCTCTTCCTTCTCCGTCGTTTACCTTTCCTTTGTCGAAAATCTGGTAAAAGAGGTTGAGGATATCGGGATGGGCCTTCTCTATCTCATCAAGGAGGACAACGGAGTAGGGCTTTATCCTGATCGGGTCGGTTAGCTGTCCGCCTTCGCCGTAACCGACATAGCCGGGAGGCGAGCCGATGAGTCTGGATACCGTATGCTTCTCCTGAAATTCCGTCATGTTTATAGTAGTAAGAAAGCTCTCGCCTCCATAGAGAAGTTTGGCGATTTTTATGGCAGTCTCCGTTTTTCCCACTCCGCTCGGCCCGACAAGAAGGAAAACACCTTCGGGTGTGTTCTCTTTTTTCAAGCCTGCGGTAGAGATCTGCAAAAATCTGCTAAGGTAATCTATAGCTTCATCCTGTCCTATAACGCTCTGTTTTAGCTGCGTTGAGAGTTCAACCACACTCTTTACCTGCTCTTTTTTCATACTTCCGAGCGGAATGCCGGTCCATGAAGAGATAACTTCGGCGATCTGGCCGGCAGTGACATTTTCATATATGTAACTGCACTTCTCCTGCACTTTTTCCAGCTCTTTATATGCAGCGGAAAGGGCCACGCTGTCGCCGTTTTCCCTGGCTTCTTTTATCTCTTCAAGCATCTTTTTCTGCATCTGCCACTCCTGCGTCTGTTCCGACAATATCTCTTCGAGCTCTGAAATCTCATCCTCCAGCCGCTCTATTGTCGTGCCGCTCTCTTTTATTCCGTTGTCAAAGTCTCGCTTTACGGATTCAAGTTCTCTTTTAAGCTCACCTATTTTGTTTCTGGTCTCCTGCAGGGCAAAGGGTGTGTTGCTTCTGCTTATTTTGACATTGGCACAGGCGGTATCCAGCACATCTATTGCTTTGTCCGGAAGCTGCCTACCGGTTATATAGCGCGCAGAGAGGCTCGATGCGGCTTTTAAAGCGTCGTCTTCTATATAGACCCCGTGTACCTCTTCATACTTTTTCGCTATGCCTCTTAGTATGGTTACAGTCTGATCTATAGACGGTTCATGCAGATCTATCTTTTGAAATCTTCTCGAAAGAGCAGGGTCCTTTTCGAAATATTTTCTATACTCAAGCCATGTCGTGGCGGCAATCGTTTTGAGCTCTCCTCTGGCAAGAGCAGGTTTCAGCAGATTGGCTGCATCGCTTCCGCCTTCGTTCCCGCCCGCTCCGATCAGGGTGTGGGCTTCATCTATAAACAGAATGGTAAACCTTGTGCTCGCTTTAATCTCGTTTATAACCGCCTGAAGCCTTCTTTCGAACTCTCCTTTTATGCTTGCACCTGCCTGCATGGCACCGAGGTCAAGTGAGAGAAGTCTGGCCCCATGAAGATGCTTCGGAACCTCTTTGTTTACGATTTTTAGAGCCAGACCTTCCACGATGGCAGTCTTTCCTACACCGGCTTCTCCTACCATGATTGGATTGTTTTTTCTTCTTCTTGATAGAATATCTATAGCCTGCTTGATCTCGATCTCTCTTGAGAGTACCGGGTCAATTTTCCCCTCTTTCGCAGCCTCAGTTAAATCTACTGTATATTTCTCAAGCTCCGTACCGTCTTTTGAAGTTGTTTGTGAGGCAGTAGAGGCGGTTGCATATGCATTCTGCAGAAAACCTTTCAGTAAAGCGGTAACGTCAGATGGAGATATCTCGGCAAAAAGAGAAAAGTATTCTGTACTCAGATAGTAGTCGCTATATTCAAACATGGAGTAGATAAGTGTTATCTCGGAAATTTCATCAAGACCAAGCTCCAGTTTGTTCAGCAGGTAACCGTTTTCAATAAGTCTAATCAGTGAAGATGAGAAGACGGGATTGCTGCTCTCACTGTATGATCCCTGTTTTACACCGCCTGTGAGTGCATCTTCCATCTTTTCGGCATCTATGTCGTACTGCTGCAGAAGTTTGCTGAATATACTGTTCTCGTTTTTCAGCATCACATATAGCAGATCTTCTATAAGTATTTCGCTGCCGCCTCTTGATATTGTATGCCCTACGGCATTTTCCAGATAACTCTTTGCAGTTGAGTCTAGGTTGTCAATCAGTTTTTTTAGCTCTATTTTCATCTATTTTTCCCGGTTTGAAATATTGAATACCGATTTTAGCCAAAAAAGATTTAAAATAGGCCAACCATTCAATAACAGAAATATGCCCAATTGCACAACAGTTCTGCGATACGGCTGTTCAATGATTATGGGGTGACAATAAAAAGGAGTACCTGCCGCAATAAAAATTGGATTTATTATAAACAGATGTCGCAACCTAAGCCTTCCGGCTTGCAGAGCATATGTACATGCACAACGTATGAATGTGCGCCTAACACGTTATAAAAGAGCCTGCTCCCCTATATGAGGTGTCCAGGTGAAGCTCGCTTTTTTGTCTACCGTGACTTCCAGCTTATGGAATGAGTTGACGGAGGCGAAAAGAGAGAAAAAGCGGTTTAAAACCGTAGCGAAAAGATAGGCTTCGCCGATTGTAGAGAATTTTTTGGAGTTCATCCGCAAACGGCTGACAACTCCGCGTATGGGGAAACCCCTGTAGATCATATCTTTCGCTTCGTAAGATATCTCTTCAAGCCCCTCCAGGAGTGACTCTGTCTGCTTTTTTTGAAGTGCGTCTGTCGCCCCTATGAAGTCGTATGTCTCCACAATATTTTTTAGCGTCTCTATATTCTCCAAAGCTGTATAGTTCAAAGACATATTGGAGATGATGCGCCACAAAAAATCGCCGTGAATCGGCGGTGTATAGCTTTTTGTAGGTATGGTAATATTTTTAAAGGATAGACTGGACATTGTTGATCTGCTTGTAGTCTGGGATATCTCTCCTATATCAAGCGTAGAGGGAAGGTCTTTGTTTGTTATTAAAAGGTCCAGTGACAGAGTAACTCCGTTTTCGTAACCGCTCTTTAGACTCTCTGCACCGTTAAAGAAGCGTATGAACGTTTTTGTTCTGGTGTGGTCTTCGGAGAGCTTTACTCTTGTATAATAATACTCTGTATTTTTATATGCGTGTTCGAAAGACTCAAATGGGATATATTTATGATACTTCCCAAGCCTGCTGTCCCATCCCTGAACACGTTTTATGCTGTAGACTTCACTGTTTTTGTACATAGTGCCGGCGGGAATCACCTCATACTCTTCCTGCAGACCCTTTCTAATAGGTTCTGCCTCCGTTTCAAATATATTGATAATCGGTGTGCAGTAGAGCTGAAAGTTCTCTTTTGTTACACTCTTTGTGATTTTGAGTTTTTCACCAAGCGTTATCTTTATGGTGAATCTACTGTTCTTCTGCAGTGATTTGGCAGGAAATCTTTTTAATATATCGAGCCCGCAAATATCTATAAAATGATACTTTCCCCTAAAGCAGAAGTACTCCTGCAAAAGTGTATATCCTGAAGATACATTTTTTACAGGAGGCAGAATTTTCTCATCTTCCGCAAACCCGACCGCCTTGATCGATGCTGCAGGAAGCTCTTTTGAAAGGCTCTCATTGCCGACTCTGACCTCTATATTTTCTATATGGTTCATCAAATAGTAAAAAAGATTGTCTGAAAGATGTTCGTAGTTCCCGATATAAAAACGGAGCTTTTCTATCGCCAGTTTTTCAAGAGTGCGGTTTTGTATTGTCGATAGTTCCAGTTCAATGACACTTCCGGTTCCGTGTGTATAGTATCTGGCCTCTTCGATATCGAGCGGCAAAAGAGTAGTTTCATAGCATGTTTGAAATATGCACTGTTCATCATTTTCAGGATGTACGGCCATAACCTCTTCACCTTTCGGAACCTTAACGGGAGCATCGGAAACGGAAGGCTCAAATTTCAATATGCTGAACGAGGGAATCGGCTGCAGGTAGTTCGGCCACAGAAGCTGAGCAAGTGCATGCGAGACTTCCGGAAGCTCCTCGTCAATATACTGGCGTACTCTTCCGCTCAAAAATGCGAAACCTTCCAGCAGGCGCTCTACGTCAGGGTCCTGACCTTTTCTGGCAAGAAAAGATGAGAGACCCGGATTCTTTTCTGAAAATTCCGCTCCAAGGACTCTAAGAGCCTGAAGTTCATCGGTATAGTAATCATTTATGGTCATTTACGTACCTCTATAATCCCGTCGCCGGATATGTAAGCAGTATATTCAACTCTCTGGTCCTTGTTGTTGGCTTGAATGTAGCCGATGATGGATATGTGGATTTTACTCAGGTTGCTGGGGCTGGTTGTAGCTTTAACTATTACATTGTGCAGGCGCGGTTCATACTTCAAAATTGTTTTTGTGAAGCTTCCGCTTATATTGGCCAATGACTCCTCGAGGCCGAGGTTTATGTCATTCAGTTCAGGTTTCCCATAATCCATACAGGCTTCGCAATTGCCGACATTTGTCGAAAATATATTCGACAAATTGTTGGCAATAGAGAGGTAAAGTGCACCCTCTTCGTCATATTTTACATGGTCCAGTTCACCCGTCAGTTTTTCAAATAGACTTCCTTCGAACATTATTTATATCGTTACTACTCTTTTTCCAGTTTTCCGACAAGTGAGAGTTCGAAATCGGCACCCATATATTTAAAGTGAGGTCTCAATCCTATCTTCACTCTGTACCAGCCCGGATCGTTGGCAACATCCATGACCTTTATGGTTGCCCCCTTGAACGGTCTTTGGCTTCGAATTTCAGCAGAAGGATTTTCCTGATCGGCGACATACTGCCTGATCCATTTGTTAAGTTCAGACTCCAGGTCTCCTCTTTCTCTCCATGAGCCTATATGCTCTCTTTGAATAACTTTGATGTAGTGAGCCATTCTGGTAGCTGCGAAAAGATAGGGGAGCTGAGTGCCGAGTTTGTAGTTTAGCTCCGCTTCCTGCCCTTCAGGTGTATTTGAGAACTTCTTCGGTACCTGTACAGAGTTCGCTGCGAAAAAAGCGGCATTGTCGCTCCCTTTTCTCATCGTAAGCGGTACAAAACCCAGATCTGAAAGCTCCAGCTCTCTTCTATCGGAAATCAAAACTTCCGTCGGTATCTTCATTTCAATACCGCCCATACTCTCAAATGTATGAACAGGAAGATTTTTTACCGCTCCTCCGCCTTTCGGCCCTATTACATTCGTGCACCACCTGTGTTTCGCAAAACTTTCCACAAGTCTTGTACCGAAGGCGTAACAGGTGTTGCCCCACAGAAAACTTTCATGCTTTCCGTCGACATCCTCTTTATAGTTGAATTTTTTAATCGGGTTGTTGTCCGGATCATATGGAGGACGCAGCAGAAATCTGGGAAGAGTTAAACCTATATATTTCGAGTCTTCATTTTCCCGCAGTCCTCTCCATGCGGCAAATTGCGGTCCGGTATGAAGGTCCTCCATATCTTTAAGGTTCGGAAGATCTTCAAAAGAGTCGACTCCGAAAAATTTCGGGCCGGCCGAAGCTATAAACGGTGCATGTGCCATTGCCGATATGGCTGCCGCTTTGTGCAGAAATTTGATATCCGCATTTCCCGGAGAAAATTCGTAGTCGGCCAGTACCGTTCCTACAGGTTTTCCGCCGAACTGTCCGTACCCGGAAGTATAAACATGTTTATAAAGGCCTGTTTGCGTAGTATCCGGATTGTCTTCGAAATCTTCCATCAGCTGATCTTTGGAGACATTGAGGATTTCAATGGAGATATTCTGGTTGAAATCTGTCTGGCTTACAAGAGTGTGAAGTCCTCTCCATCTGGCTTCAAGATACTGGAATTTCTCATTATGCAGAATCTCGTCCATCTGGGCACTCATTTTCCTGTCTATTTCTGCAATCATACTGTCAACGATATCTTTGTTGATAGTCTCTTTGCTGCCTGTTTCTATTAATTGTTTTATGAGTGCGCTTACTCCGGTTTTTACCGCATCATAACCTTCATCATTCTGTGTCAGTTTTGTCTGTGCTATTATGTTATCCAGAACTCCGCCTTCGGAAACTGAACTCCCCTGCATGGTTTTTACTGAATCGCTCATAACTCTTTCCTTCGTTTGATTATTTTTCGTCTTCTGTATCGATGCCGAGTTCGGCAAGAATTTTTGCAGCTTCATCCGGGTTTTCAATAGCACCCGCAATTGCTTTTCTGAATGCAGGAATATTCCCCAGAGGACCTTTGAGAGATATCAGCGACTCACGCAGCTCTTTTAGCTTTCTCAGTTCATCAACCTGTTCAACTATGTTCTCAGGAGAGAAATCTTTCATACTTCTGAAGTTTATAGCGGCTTCAAGAGTAGCTCCCTCTTCATCTGTCATCTTGTTGTCAACAGAAATATTTAAAGTGATATTCTGTTTTTGTAGTACATCATTGAAATTGGATTTGTTTACGCTGACGGTTTTTTTATCCTCAACGGTTGTAAACTCCTCGTCCGGATTGAAATCACCGAGCACCAAAAGCTTATACGGGATCTCTACCTCTTCACCTGCATTCCCTGTAGTAGGCTTGTATGTAACGTTGATTCTCTCTTTCGGAGACTCTGATTGACTGTTATTCATTAACATTCCTTTCATATTTTAATGACTTTTTGTATGGAAAGTATACTTAATTTATTATAAATTCTTTCTTTTCTTTCAACTCCAAGTTCATGGGCCATAATGGGTTTTAACAAAGTCTCATATACAGTTATCGCCAATTCAGGCTGCCAGCGGTCTATTTTGTACTCCTCTATCAGCCTTTCAAGTTCCAGTAAAAGTGAAAGGGCCAGCTGTTTGTCCCCTATCTCCAGTGCAAACTCGACAAAAAGCAGCATCCACCTGAAGCGCTCCTCCTCGCCTGAAGCTTTCTTGTAGTGTTCTTCAAGCAGTTCGAAAGCGTTTTGTGTGCTCTGCTCTTTCATAACCGAAAGAACTTCCTGGTACGCCCTCTGGTACTCTGCACCGCTTTCTCCCTCATCACATATTGAAAGGAGTTTCGTTTTCGACCATGAAAACATCTTTCCCTCCAAAAGAGCTCTTCCGTCAATGCGATAATCAAATATAGCTTCATTGCGGTGTAGAAAGTAGAGGATCATACTTTCTATTTTTGCCGCCTCATTCGCGCGTTCGAGTTTATACAGCAGTGTTGAAGCTATGTAATACCCTTCCAGCCACGCCGGTCTTAAAAGCATCTGTTCTTCCAGGGCCCTGAGCTGATCGATGGTTATTCGGCCCGGTTCGTGAAGTTGCCTTGCCGCATTGCATATATCTTCACTGGGGATGAGGTCACTCCCGCTAAAACCGATACCGGAAAGAGCATCCTCCAGCAGAGTTTCACCTGCACTGAAGAGCAGTCTGAAGGGCAGAAAATCGGCAGGAGCTTTTTCGAAGAGTTTTATGCATATCTCTTTAACAGGTTCTATAGCCTCGGCTATCTCTTCTTCGGTAAGAGAAGAGAACTCTTGCGAAGAATCCGGAATGCCGGAAGCTGTAACGGAAGAGGAGAGCGGTGCAAACTTTGACAAAACCTCCTCTTCCTCTTTCCTTCTAAGCTTTTGAGCCTCGCTGAGAGCTTTTTCATTCTCTCTTCTGCGTTTCTCCTCCTCTTTGAGGATCTCCTCTTGTCTGATCTCCTCTTCCCTTCTTTTCCTTATGCTTTCCAAAATATTGCGACTCTTTTGCCCGATTTCCTTTAAAAAAAGATACTCCGTCTCAACTGTCGGAGGGAGTACAGTTTGCAGTTGATGAAGAGTACCTATGAGCTCTTCGAGCATATCTTCTGAAAACCCTTCCACACTTTTTAGAAGAGGCTCCTCGAAAACTCTCTCGGTCCACTCAAGTATTTTGACTTTGCGTCTGCCTGCTTTCGGATAGAGATTTTTTTGATAACTTTCAATAAATTGAGCATAGGAATTAAATGAATCCAGAAACTCTTTTTCATTTTTTATTTTCCATTGTGAGTAGAGCCAGTAGGAAGCTATTTTCAGGTCTTTGGTGTTCTCTTGAAGTATTTTTTCGCATCTTGAAGCGACAAAATCCCACTGGGTCTCTTTGTCGCTGGTTACATTGAAACTCTTCTCTATCTCCACTTCCGTTTCAAGGTACTCATCGTCATATCTATAGTCCACTCCGCAAGGATGCTGCTCGCTTATGGGCTCCAAAATAGACATCTCTTCTCCTTCGGATTAAAGCTGAAAAATAATCATAAAAAGTTACAAATATGATTTTTTGCAGCTATTATATCCAAACGATATGCGTTATATATTGAATGGATGAATTTGTTTCTCTTTTTAATACATACTGTGTAAAAGCTGCTCAATCCGGTGATATAGTAGAAAAGAGAGCTGCGTCTTGTATTTGCACATTTTTGAGCGGGAAAAATTTGCTTAAAGCCTGTAATAGAGCGGAGTTAGAGCACTCATGAAACCTTTTGGGCTGTGAGATCAAAAGGGAATAGGAGTTTTGTAATATAATGTATGGAGCTGTTTCGGCAATCATTCTGCTTGTCGTCTGTTTGCAGGCAAACAACTGCCTAAAGTATCATAACGGTATATAATACATAAGGGAATAGGAGAGTGAAGTAGAGGTATTCAAAGCTATAGAACCGTAGATAGAGAATCTCCGTGTCAGTCGAAGAGATTCGCCATTTTGCGCCAAACGTTCACTTTCTCCGGTTTTTTTACTA